>JBAXOO010000542.1:0-1502 GCA_037133235.1 Cyanobium sp. ELA507 | reverse complement strand
GTGGCGTGCGCCCCACCTTCCTGACCCTGCGGGACCACGGCAAGGTCTACGTGGCCGACCTTCCCCGCCTTTCCGACGGCCAGCTCAGCCAGATCAGGAAGGAAGCCGAGGAGGTGCTCGAGAGCCTCAACCGCCGGCTGGATGAACTCCAGACCCAGCTCACCTTGAGCCAGGTTGACCAGGACACCCGTATCCGTGCCACCACCAAACGGGATGTGACCGAGCGCTTCCTCTCCGCCATCGCCCAGGAGCAGGAGCTACGCCGCAGTAACCCGGCCCTGCGGGCCGCCGCGGGCGAATCCCTGGCTCGCGCCTTTCTTGAACTCGCCCGCCACCGGCTGCCCGGCATCACCTTCGATTCCCTCCTCCAGGAGGCGCTGGCGGCCTGCAATCCCACCGACCCCGAAGGCCGGGCTTCTGCGGCCCACGATCCCCAGCTGCTGCGCCTCCTCCAGGGGGCCGAGGCTCCCCAAGCCAAGCCGGAGGTGCTGCCAGTGGTGCTCACCCCCGATACGCCCAGAACCAGCGGAAGCTGAGGGCCAGCTTTTCCTGTCAATCCCCCTCTCAGGAGCTGCCGAAGGGGTTGGCGGGCATCCGGGCCCGGCCGGCAAAGGCCAACCGATCCAGCTCCTGCCGTTCGGCGCTATTGAGGCACCAGGCCAGGGCCGCCGCGGCCCCCTCCGCCTGGGCGATGCTGCGGATGCCCGGGATGGGCATGGCGCCATGGGCCCGGGCCCAGTTGAGGGCCACCGCGGCCTGGGTGGCACCGCGGTCGATGGCGATGCGCTGCAGGGCCTGGAGCAGGGGCTGGAGCTCCGGCCAGAGCCGGCGGAACAACCACCCCCTGGGGCCCGGTGGCAGGGAGGGCAAAGGGCCCGGGGGCCGGCAAAGCAGGCCAAGGGCGAGGGGGCTATAGGCGATCAAGTCGATCCCCAGCTCCTGGCAGACGGTGGCCAACCCACCGGGTGTAAAGGGATCGGGAGCCAGCAGGGAGGCCTGCACCTGCAGGCTGCGCAGGGGAACCCCGCGCTCGGCCAGGTGGGACTGAAGCTGGCGCAGCCGCCTTGGCCCCATGTTGGACACCCCAAGCTGGGCCACGGAACCGGCCCGAACCTGATCGGCCAGACCCTCCAGCAGCGGACCCTCCTGCCAGGGGGCGTAGCGGGCCGTGCTCCAGTGGAGTTGCACGCGATCGAGTTTGCCCTGCAGCCGGCGGCATGAGGCCTCCAGGGCCCGATCGAAGCCATGGCGACCGAGGCGCCATGGGAAAGGAGCCAGCTTCGTGGCCAGGGTGAGGGCTTCGCGGCAGTCGGACGGGAGGGCGGCGGCGAAGCGGCCCAGCAAGGCCTCGCTACGGCCGTTGAAGCGGCCGGTGCCATAGGAATCGGCGGTGTCGAAGAAGGTGAGGCCAAGCTCTACGGCCCGGCGGAATGCTGCCTCCAGGTCGACGTCCTGGGCGGGGTCATAGCCCCAGAGAAAGGTGTTGCCCCAGGCCCAGGTTC
>JBAXOO010000541.1:0-1505 GCA_037133235.1 Cyanobium sp. ELA507 | reverse complement strand
GCAGACCATCAATGGCACCAGTTGGGAGACCTATCAAACCCCCGGCCCCTATTCGCCCCCCTTCCCCGAGCTCGTTTCCGGCCACAGCACCTTCTCAGCGGCGGCGGCCGATTTCCTCACCAACTTCTACGGCTCTGGCGAGTTTGGCGGCAAGGTGGATTTCAATCTCTCCTTCCCCTACGACCCCGCCAACCAGGCCGTTTCTCTGTCCTGGGATACCTGGAAGGGGGCGGCCGAGGAGGCCGGCTTCTCCCGCCTCTGGGGTGGCATCCACTTCCTCGATGGCAATATCGAAGGCCAGAAGCTTGGTGCTGCCATCGGCAGCCAGCTCTACGGCCAGCTCACCAACCTCTGGAGCTGAGGGGCGGTCTGCGGGGCTGGCCGTTTCGATCATTCCCCCTCGCTTCGCCGCCCTTCCCGCCCGCTTCTTCGCTCGCCCCGCCGAGCTCGTCGCCCCCGAGCTGATCGGCTGCCTGCTGGTGAAGCGCCAAGCGGGTGGCGAGCTGCTATGGGGCGTGATTGTGGAAACGGAGGCCTATAGCCAGAGCGAACCCGCCTGCCACGGCCATCGCCGCCGCACCCCGAGCAACGAAACCCTGTTTGGTGAGCCTGGCCGCTTTTACCTCTATGTGAGCTATGGCATCCACCAATGCGTCAATGTGGTGACCCACCGCGCCGACTGGGCCAATGGGGTGCTGCTGAGGGCTGCGGCCCTCCCGGGCGAGTCCGAGCGGATCGCAGGCGGCCCGGCCTTGCTGGCCCGCCGCTTCGGCATCGATCGTGCCTGGGATGCCACAGCCGCCACCCCGCAGAAAGGCCTCTGGCTGGCGCCCCGCCCCCCGCTTCTGGCGGCCTGGTTCGCTGCCGGAGCCTCCCAGCCCCTAGCCGCCTTGCGCGACGCCGTAGCCCCCTGCCAGCCTGCCGCCTCCGGAGCCCCTGCCCTGGTGCAGACCAGCCGGATCGGCATCAGCCAGGGCCAGGAGCTGCCCTGGCGCTGGTATCTACGCGCCAGCCGCAGCGTCAGCCGCCGCGCCTCGGGCGACCGCAAGCCGCCGCCGGAGCAGGCCTGGTGGCCCCGAGCTGAGGATGGCCCCACGGGGGACTCGCTGGCCCGTTGGCCTGCTGGCCCTTAGGTTGTGCTCAGGTGAGGCAACGGGTGTCTTGAGCGGCTGGAGTCACCGCCACGTGATCGATCTGGCGGCCTTTTCGCTCGCCGACTACACCACCGTTTTGGAGTTGGCCCAGCGGTTCCGGGCTATGCCTGTGGCCGGTGCCCGCCGCCTGCCCGCCCTGCAGGGCCGGCTGATGACCAGCCTCTTCTTTGAGCCCAGCACCCGCACCCGCAGCAGCTTTGAGTTGGCGGCCCGGAGGCTTTCGGCCGATGTGCAGAGCTTCTCTCCCTCCGCCAGTTCCCTGAGCAAGGGCGAGAGCCTGCTCGATACCGCCCGCACCTACGTGGCGATGGGCGCCAATGTGCTGGTGGTGCGGCACCGCTGCGCCGGCGT
>JBAXOO010000540.1:0-1512 GCA_037133235.1 Cyanobium sp. ELA507 | reverse complement strand
CTCCAGACCCGGACCCACCAGATCGGCGGCATTGAAGAGCGGCAGCGGCTGGTAGCGAATCCAGCTGCACTCCGGGCTGCCCAGCTCCTGGGTATCGCTCTCCGGAGCGCTGCCCGCTTCCTCGCCAGGGGAGGCCGACGGGCCGGCCGGGCGGCTCTGCAGCTGGGGCCGCACGATCGCGACCGCTTTGCTGCCCTTGCGGGGCACCAGGCCCTGGGCCCGGGCCTCGGCGAAGCCGCACCAATAGGGCAGGGCCGAACCGCGCCGATGCATGCCGAAGGTCAGCAGCACGGGATTGCCGCCGCGATAGCGCCGGCCGGACAGCAGATTGACGTGATGCCCCCCTGAACGCCCATCCCACGGTCGCCGCCAGGGGGCGGTGCCGGCCTCCATCAGCTCGATCACGGCGGCGACGAGCTTCTGCTCCGGTGTGGCCTTCTGCGGCAACCTCTCGCCAGCGGCGGCTGGACGTCGGCGGCGAGATTCGGCAGCGGCAGCGGACGAAGGATGGGCGGCCATGAGCAGGAGCGGCAGGAGCGGAGGCGGGAGTGGCGGACCTGGCCGGCAGCGGTGCGCCAGCGCGACAACCGCGTTCGGGAACGGTCCGAAACTCCCCTGCCTCACCAGTGCCACCACCCGGCACACCCGTTCCGGGCTCCAGGGCTGCTGCCCGACGCCATCCCCAGGGCATCGAGCGCTTGACGGCCCAGACCTGGGACATCGGCATGGCCGCAAGGCCGGCCTTCGTGCCCGCTGCGGACGTCACGCCGATGTGGTCGCCGGTGACCGTTGTGTGGGATGGCCGTGGTAATCAATGGCCGTGGCCACAACCTGGTGACGGCTCTGCATCAGCCGCCCCTCAGCCGAAGCCCCCCAGGCGCAGGCCGGCACCCACCACGACGAAGGCAACGGCCAGGGCGGTGATCGCCCGGATGTGCCAGGCCAGTCCCGTCAGGTTGTCGTCGCTGAGGTGGGGGATCAGCCGCAGCCGGGCGTGCAGCGCCAGGACGGCGGTGGCGGCCAGCAGCAGCAGCTTGGCGCTCAGCAGCGCCGCGGTCGGGTTCTGCAGGCTGAACAGGCCCCGCAGGCCGGGTAGCTCGATCCAGCCCAGCCAGAGCCCGCTCGCCACCTGGATGGCCAGGGCACTGAGCCCGAGGGGCTCGAACAGCTCCTCAAAGTCGCGGATCACGGCCGCCTGCCGAAGCCGCAGGGCTCTGGGCAACACCCCCAGAGCCAGCACCAGATGGCCGCCGGTCCACACCGTGGCGGCCAGGGCATGCACGATCACCAGCCAGGAAAAGGCCGTCATGGCAGAGCGGATACCGCAGCCCCCACCATGGGCCCTCCCGGCGGGATGGAACCTTCAGGGAGCGAAATCACCGCAGGAAATCCGAGGGGATGCCATCGCCCCCTCGACACGGCCTCGGCCTGACAGGAACGGGGCTGGCGGGACTCGAACCCACGACCTACGGTTTAGGAAACCGTCGCTCTATCCGGCTGAGCTACAGCCCC
>JBAXOO010000539.1:0-1517 GCA_037133235.1 Cyanobium sp. ELA507 | reverse complement strand
CCCGGGCTTCCTCGCTGCGGGCCAGTTCCACCAGTCGCTTGGCCTGCTGCTGGCGATAGGCGGCTTGGCCGCGCAGGTGCTCGATCACCCAGCAGTAGGAGTCAGCCTTGGAGTCGAGGGCCTGCCGATGCCCCTCCTCCTGCAGCAGGGCTGCTTCCAGCTCAGTGATGGCCTGGCTGCGGGTTTCGTCGTCGTCGGAATCAAGCTGCTCAGCGAGGCGGGCGACATGGGAGGTGAGTTCCTGGTTCTCGATCCCGAGCTGCCACAGCCCCGGCGAGGGGGCCTCTGAGGTAGTGGGGGCGGCGGGCTTGATGGCTGTGAGGACGGTCATGGCTGAGAGGAGCAGAGGAACAAACGGGGAGAGATTGAGCAGGGGCGCTGCGATCAGCCCAGAACCGACGGAGCGGCAATGGCCGGCGAAACCTCCATCACGGCAAGGGGCACAGGAGAACGGGAGGCCAGGCGCCGGGCCTGCTTGACCAAGGAGGCGGTGCCTGAGCCACCGGGAAAGGCCACCACCAGCACCGACACGGCTGATGTGGCTGTGCAGCGGGCCTGGGCCACGGCCAGGGCCTGCTCCAACAGCTGGCGATTGCGGATCGGCCCGGCACCCCGGCCATAGAGATGCCATTCGGCTGGCAGGGAGAGCACATACCAGCCGAGCTGATCGGCGGCCCGGGCGATGGCCTGATCAGCGCCACGGGCACCGCCATGGAGGAGCAGATGAACCGCCCGCCCACCCGTGCGGGCCAGCAGCTGAGAGGCGATGCGGGCCGGAGGCCAGGCCAGATCACGCCCCCCACCGGCAACAACGACCAGCGAACGGCTGACCCCACCAGAAGGTGGCAGAGCCAAGGCAGCGGCCTGAGCCGCGATAGCAGCAGAAGAAAGACTCATGGACAACAGAGCAAACGAACGGGGCAAGTTGTCTGACGATTCCGTTGCCGCAGGCGATGGGCTCGAGGCCTTTGGCGCAGTCTTTATTCTAGCAATACAGATGCACTAAAGGCGCCGGAATCTCCTCCAGTGCAGTGGCTTTGCATATGGCACTGACCACCCAAGCGCCAGGCCAGAGCCAATGGCCACCCCAGGCAAATAAGGCCCTGAAGGTGTAAACGCCCGCGCAGCCGCGCGAGGCCAGACCGGGCCGAACCCCGGCCAGCTGCAGCCAAGAGGCGCCGCGCCACCGCAGCCGCGGGCCACAAACCGGGCCAACCACCCAACCCATGGCCCCGGGCCAAGGTGCGGAGGGCGGCGGCGGCTGGCCGATGCACGCCACGGTGAAGCCGTGGCACGCTGAAAGACAGCTGCTGACGACCGGAGCCTTGCGGCGTCTGCTCAGGCCATCGGGCCAGCCTCCAACAAGGCCTTCGCGGACCTGAAGGCGGCATTGCAACGACAGCTCTCGACATGATCACGACGCATAAGATGTACTAGTACATCCCGGTTGGCCATGACGACAACACGGCTCTTCCGCAACGGCAACTCCCAGGCCGTGCGTATCCCGGCCGAGCTCG
>JBAXOO010000538.1:0-1522 GCA_037133235.1 Cyanobium sp. ELA507 | reverse complement strand
GGTGATATCAGCCCGGCCAACCTGCTGCGGCGTGACCGGGACGGGTTGCCGGTGCTGCTGGATTTCGGCCTGGCGCGGGGGAGTTCCTCCGAGGCGGGCCCAACCGGGGCGGCCGTGGTGGGGGCCACCCCGGGCTATGCCCCCCCCGAGCTGGCACGGGGCGCCTCGGCAGAACCCTGGATGGACCTCCATGCCCTCGGGGTGGTGGCGTTGGTGCTGCTCAGTGGCGAGGGGCCGGCTGCCTTGCTTGATCCGGTGACCTTGGCCTGGCGCTGGCCCGCGGCCCTGGAGGCAGAACCAAGCTTGCGGCTGCCATTGGAGCGCCTGCTCGCGCGGGATCCCGCCACCCGTTTTGCCAGTGCCGCCGAAGCCCTCACGGCCTTCCAGGCCCTCGCCATGCCGGAAAGCACCGGTCCGGTACCCCGGGCCGACCGCACCGTGGTGCTGGTGCCCCAGGCCCCTCCCGTTCGGGAGTCCGTCGAGGCGGCCGTTGCCCAGGCCGCTGAAGAGGTTTCGGTGGCGGCTGGGCGGGGGGGTGCCCCTGCTGTCCAGCCTGGGGAGGCTTCGCCATGGGATACGGATGTTCCAGCCGCCGCGGTGGCCGTGCCAACCGCTGTGGGTCCTTCCCTGCCGCTGCGCCCCACCAGCCCCCCGGCACCCGAGCCGGCCTTCCGGGCGCCGGGGCCCCGCCCGCGGACCGTGGAGAAGGAGGAGGCCGCCGAAGGGGGCCTCTGGCCTGTGCTGATCGCCCTGGTGCTGTCGGCGGTGGTCGGAACGGCCCTGGGTTGGTGGTGGCTGGGCCGCGGCCGCCCCACCACCACCAGTCAGGAGGCGGGGGTGGAGCTTCCCTCCAGCCTGCCGCCTGCGGAGGTGGATCAGCGCCAGCAGCTGCTCAACCGCCTGCGCGCCCTGCAGATCGATCGGGGCTGGTTCCTCAGCTTGGTGGATGCGAGCCTGATGGCCCAGTACCCCGAACGCAAAGGGCGCTTGCCGGGGGATTCCCTCGAAGACGCCCCCCTGCGCAAGGTGTGGAATGAGCTGGCCGAGGAATGGCTGGCCCGGGTGGAGCAGCTCCCCCTGCCGGTGCGCCGCAGGCTGGGCAGTTTCCGGGCCTCCGATTGGGAGCGGCGCCAGCAGGCGCTGGTGGAGCAGGGCCTCAGCGCCGCGGTGCTCAGTCAGCTGGTCTCGGGCAGCACCGCCAATCTGCTGCCGGGCCGAGCCTCCGACACCATCCCGCCGGAGCCCTTCCGCCAGCTCTGGTACGCCTCCGCCGACATGACCCTGGAGAACGTGCGGATCGACCCGATCCAGCTGCGTTCCCAGGTGACCGAGGTGATGGCGGCCGATGTGCCGGCCAGCGGTGCCCGATTGTTTGCGGTGCGCCTACCCGCGCTCCACAGCCTGGCCCTGGGGGTCAACGGCACCCCCCTGCTGCAGATGGCGGTGTTTGCCGCCGATGGCACGCCGCTCTCACCGCGGGGGCCCCTGCGGGTGGTGAGCCTGGCCCAGCAGAAGGCCTCTC
>JBAXOO010000537.1:0-1526 GCA_037133235.1 Cyanobium sp. ELA507 | reverse complement strand
GCCCAGGCGGTGCCGGCATAGGAAGCCTTCAGCTCGGCGGTCTGCACCTGGCCGGTGCCGAGGCTGCCCTTCTCCAGCGAGGCGATCGGCCAGGAGATCGGGGCGCGGCTGGCCCGCAGCACCGGGCTGCCGGGATCGGTGATCCGGCCCCGCCAGGTGCTGCCCACCTGCACGCCGCTGACGCGGGAGTACACGATCGGACCGCTGGCGCCGCGGGGGGTGGGTTGATGCTCCTTCGGACTGAGCTCACCCTCCAGCACGCGGCGCCATTCGGCATCGGCGGGGGGACGGTCGTTGGGTCCGAAGGCCGCCAGGATCGCCACATCGATCGGCGCCTCACTGGCCAACCGCAGCTCCAGGTTGCGGCCATTGAGCAGGGGATCGAGGCCCCGCACCGGCAGGGGCAACGTCAACAGGGTGGTGAGCGCGCCCGGCGCCAGGGTCCACTCACTGGGCAGCTCGGGGCTGCGGCTACGCATCAGCAGCTCGGTGGCCACCCGACTGCCGGGCCCGGACCAGACCGGCTGGGTGCTCTCCTGGAGCATCAGGGGAGGCAGGGGCAGGAAGGGGGCGGCGCTCTGGCCGGGCGCGGTGGCCTGGGAGAGGGCGGTGGATCCGCTCCGCAACCGCAGCTTCACCGGCGTCGCCCCCCGCGGAGCCCCCACCACCGCCAGCCAGAGGGTGGAATCGAGGCTCTCCGGCTTGCCAGCGAAGACGTGGTGGCTGAACAGGTCAAAGGCGCCGCTTAGGGGCACATTCAGATGGGCCGAGGCCACCCCAAGGGGCCGGCCATCCCAGCCACGGCGGGGATCAAAACCAGAGAGCAGGATCCCCGGAGCGCGAATCAGCTCCGGGTTGTTGTCGTTGATCAGCAGCACCTGGTCGAGAGCCCCCGGCAGGGGGGCCACCGACTGGCGCCGCAGCAGGGTGGGCTGGGGCTGCGGCTTGGGCGGCAAGGCGGTGGGTGGAGGAATGGCGGCTGGGAAGGCCTCAGTTTCCTGGGCGGCCGCCGGCAGACCCGGTGCCAGGGCGAAAGCGAGAAGGGCCACCAGGGCGGGGAGCAAGGCCGGGCGCACAGGCCTGGCATGGTCACCAGCGAAGCGGGCCCCACGGCCTTGGCAGGATGGGCTCACGGGCGCACCACCAGGGTGCGCGACACCGTAGCGGCCATGGCGCGGATCAGCTCAGCCGAGCGGGGATCGTTGAACGGCCCCTTCACCAGGAAGGCGGCCACCGCCCGCTGGCCGCTCGGCAGTTCGATCAGAGCCGCATCGGCGTAGGCGATGCCGATGTCGCCAGTTTTGTTGTAGGTGGTGATTCCATCAGCCAGCAGGTCGTCGTCGGGGTCGGCGCCCTCCTTGGCCTTACCGAGCCCTGTGAGCAAGCCCATCGGAATCAGGGTGTTGGTTTTGGATTTGGCGAGGATCTCGCGGTAGAGGTCGCGGGCGCGGGGACTGAGTTTCTCGCCGGTGTCGACCAGGGCGATGGTGTGGGCCAGGTCCCGGGCGCTGGTGGTGTTAGTGCCG
>JBAXOO010000536.1:0-1527 GCA_037133235.1 Cyanobium sp. ELA507 | reverse complement strand
CTTGGTCTTGGGTTGGCTTGGTCAGGCTCTTGGCCTGGGCTGGGTCTTAGCGTCTTCACGGCCTTGGCTGGAAGGGTGTTGACCAGCGGTTGCGGCATACCGCCGGTGGAATTGCCCGATCACCTCGCCGCCCTGCTGCAGGAGGGGGCGACACGGCGGGCCCGTTTCCAGCGGGGCCGCTTTGCGCCTTCCCCCACCGGCGCCCTCCATCGCGGCAACCTGCGCACGGCCCTGCTCAGCTGGCTCGATGCCCGCCTGCGGGGCGGCGAATGGCTGCTGAGGCTCGATGACCTCGACACGCCCCGCAACCGCCCCGGTGCTGCGGAGGCTTTGCAGGCCGACCTGCTCTGGCTGGGCCTCCCCTGGGATGGCCCGGTGATCCGCCAGGCGGAGCGCCGCGGGCTCTACGCCACGGTGCTCTCGGCCCTGCGGCGGGGCGGTGCCCTCTATCCCTGTCGCTGCAGCCGCAGGATGCGGGCTGACATCTCCGCCCCCCATGGCGCTCTGCAGGTCTATCCGGGCACCTGTCGCCACCGTGGGCTGGCCTGGGGGGCAGAGGCGGGTCGGCTGCCGAGCTGGCGCCTGCGCTTGCCGGCTGGCCCGATCACCTGGCCTGAGCGCTTCGGTCGCCCTGGCTGGATCGATGGCCCTTCGGCGGTGGGGGATCCGGTGCTGCGCCGCGCCGATGGTGTGGTGGCCTACCACCTCGCCACGGCCGTCGATGAGCTGGCCCTTGGCATCAGCGATGTGGTCCGGGGCGAGGACCTCGCCTCTTCCACGGGGCCCCAGGTGGCGCTGATGGCCGCCTTGGGGCAGACCCCACCCCGCTATGGCCATGGGCCCCTCTGGTTCGATCGGGCGGGCCAGCGCCTCAGCAAGCGCGAGGGGGCCGAAGGCCTGGAGGGCTACCGGGCGCGGGGGATGGACGCCCCGGCCGTGGTGGGGGAGCTGGCCGCCAGCCTGGATCTGGTGCCTTCCGGCAGCCGACTCAGTGCGGCCGAGCTGCTGGCTTGCCTCGATTTGCCAGGCCTGGAGCGCTGTTTGGCGGTTGGGGCGGGCCAAACGCAGGAGCCGAGCCAGGGGCCCAGGATTTAAGGAAGGCTTCGGGATTGCGGCCGTGATCGGCGCCAGAGTGGTGGGAAAGAAAGGGACCTGTTCAGGCCACCGCAATGCAAACCTCCCCAGCCAACTCCCAATCGATTTATGTCGGCGCAAATTCCTCCGCGCTGCGCCCTACGGCTGAGGTAACCCAAACTCAAATCTGTCCCCATTGTGGTGGCAGTGGCACCCTGCGGATGGGTGATCAGCAATTCCGCACTTGTCTGGAGTGCCTCGGCCAGGGACAGCTGCCCGGAGCGGTGCAAGGGGACCTGCTGATTCCCGCCTTCAGCGCTGCGGTTTTTTCGGCCCGCGCAAGATGAAGAAGACCGCTGTGGCAAACACCGCCGCCAGGGGCGCGGCAGTGAGCAACAGCCGCCCTGCTGCAGGAGGGGGCGACACGGCGGGCCCGTTTCCAGCGGGGCCGCT
>JBAXOO010000535.1:0-1527 GCA_037133235.1 Cyanobium sp. ELA507 | reverse complement strand
AACACCGCAGCCGCACCTGGCGCGGCAACTCCTCGGCGATCGCCCCTTCCCCATCCAGCGCCGGGTAGGGCCTCCCCTCGCGACGGCACCAGGCGGCCACCTGGGGGTAGGACCATTCAAACAACAGCGGTTCGTAAAGTTCGGCGGGGATCCCTTCGCCGTGCTCTGGCAGCAGTCCTGCGGCCTGGCGCTGGCGCAAGGTCTCAAACAGCAGGGTGGCCGTCGCTACCGACACATTGAGCGACTGCACCATGCCGTGCATGGGGATGAAAATGGGTTGGTCGACTAGGGCGGCTGTTTCGCGGCTCAATCCCCATTTTTCGGCCCCCAGCACAAAGGCCGTGGGGCCGGTGAAGTCGCAACTGCGGTAGTCCACCGCTTCGCTGTCCAGATGGGTTCCGTAGATGCGGAAGCCCTTCCACTTGAGCATGGCCAGTGCCGTGGCGGAATCGGGATGCACATGCAGCGGCACCCATTTCTGGCTTCCCTGGGCGGTGGTGTTGAAGGTGGGCATTCTTCCCTTCAGGCACACCGCATGGGCCTCAAGCACCCCCACCGCATCACAGCTGCGCAGGATGGCCGAGAGGTTGTGGGGTTTATCGACCTGCTCCAGGAACACCGTGAGATCGGCCATGCGGCGATCCAACACGGACTTGATGCGCTCGAAGCGGCGGGGCAGTAGGGGCATCTGGAGGGGTTCAATCGCTAGGTCAGCACCACTTGCACCACTGACAAAGGTGTTGGGTTTTGCTGGTATTGCTCATTCTTGACTCAACTTACGGCGTTTGCGCCTGCGTTTCGTCTTTTGCTTCACCCGGATATCGCTGCCTATTGTTCCGGAGGGGTTGAGCCGCCAACGAAGACGATTGAATCGTTCTTGCCAGCGCTGTTGCCAACCGGCTAGGTTACTTAGCCTCTTCAGGATCGTCCTGGGAAGGTAGGACCTGAATAGAGAGAGCAGCGTCGCCAGCAGGGAGGGCTTGTCTTCCCCGCCCTCGGCGCCACTGGCGAAGCCGAGGGCCAGCAGCAGGCTGGTGATGGCGCCCCGGATCGCCTGCCGCCAGATCGCCTGTTGGCCGGCTCGGGGATTGCCCTGTTCCCGCTGGCCACGCACATTGGACTCGACCACGTCGAGCTGGCCCAGCAAGGTGCTCCGCAGGGTCTCAAAGGGCAGGGTGGCGGCTTCTGGAGGGATCGGCGGTGCGTTGGGGATGGAAGCGGCGCGTTGTTTGAGGTCCGTCAGATTGCGGGCCTTCACGATCGCCTCGCGCAGCAACTGGACCCGTTCCACCGTGGTGTTCACCACCCGATTGCGGGTGGTGTCGGCGATGTCGATGCCATTCCAGGTGGCGAACAGCTGCAGGGGGGTGAGGGCCAGAAAGAGCACGGCACCAAAGCCGGCAAGCCGTCGCGCCGTGGCCAGGCGGCGGCCCAGTCGGGCGTTGCTGGGCTGGAGTACGGCCGCCAGGTGAAGCAGCACCAGGCCCAGCAGCAGCCAGCTGCCATTGGCCACCAGGTTGCCCATCT
>JBAXOO010000534.1:0-1531 GCA_037133235.1 Cyanobium sp. ELA507 | reverse complement strand
GCTGGCGGCGCCAGCCGGCGGGCCGAAACCAGGGGGCGCGACACCGGGCGGTTCTTCGAACGCCATGATCCTGACTGCAGCACCGCCGCAGCGCTCGTCGCGGCTGCTTCCGTTTCACTCGACTCTGACGGCCTGATCGGGGCTCGGCGGGGTCACGCCTCAACCGCCTCGGGCAAATCGGGAGAGCGGGATTATGGTTGCCGCCATGCCTATTCCACCCTTCAGCCTCAGCGAGCAGCTGGAGCACCTCGGCCCCGGCCTCGAGGAGGCGGTTCTCGAGGTCCTACGCAGCGGTCAATACATCGGAGGGGCCACCATCGCCGGCTTCGAGCAGGCCTTTGCCGAGCTCTGCGGCGTGCCCTATGCAATCGGCTGCAACAGCGGCACCGATGCCCTGATCCTGGCGCTGCGGGCCCTGGGGATCGGCCCCGGCGATGAGGTGATCACCAGCTCCTTCAGCTTTTTCGCCACCGCCGAGGCGATCAGTGCCGTGGGGGCCACGCCGGTGTTCGTGGATGTGGCGGAGGGCTCCTACCTGATCGACCCCGACCGGATCGAGGCGGCCATCACCACCGCCACCCGGGCCCTGTTGCCGGTGCATCTGTTTGGCCGGCCGGTCGACATGGAGTGCATCAACGCCCTCGCCGCCGCCTATGACCTGCTGGTGATCGAAGACTGCGCCCAGGCCAGTGGCGCCAGCTGGGCCGGTCGGCCCGTGGGCAGCTGGGGCGATGCCGGCTGCTTCAGCTTCTTCCCCACCAAGAACCTCGGCGCCGCCGGTGATGGTGGCGCGGTGACCTGCCGCGATCCCGAACTTGCCCAGCGGGTGCGAGAACTGGCCGTCCATGGCATGCCCCGCCGCTACCTCCACACCGACCTGGGTTACAACAGCCGCCTCGATGCGATCCAGGCCGCCGTGCTGGAGGTGAAGCTGCCGCACCTCGAGCGCTGGGTGGATCGGCGTCGCTCGATCGCCGCCCGTTACCTCGCCGAGCTCGCCGACCTGGCGGCCATCGCCTTGCCGGAGGCCGGGCCCGATGGCCACAGCTGGAACCAGTTCGTGGTGCGGGTGGCGCCTTGCCCGGAAGCTTCGGGTTCCTGCGCTGGTGCTTGCACCCCCTCCTCCGATAGCGCCAGCTTCGGCCTGCCGGAGGCCTGCTGCCGCGATTGGCTGAAGCAGTGTCTCCAGGATGCCGGTGTTAACACGATCATCTATTACCCGATTCCGATCCACCGCCAGCCCGCCTATGGGGAACTCGGTTACGGCCCGGGCAGCCTGCCCACCACCGAGCGGCTCTGCGCTGAGGTGCTGAGCCTGCCGATCTTCCCCGAAATCAGCGGCGAGCAGCAAGACACCGTGATCCGCACGCTCCGCCAGCTGCTCAGCACCGCAGCCGATCGGGGGCCTGGTCTGCCGGTACCGCTATCGGTTGGTGTGATCTGAAGTGGGTGGGGTGGTCCTCCTGAACAGGGCCATCCCTGGGCTGATCAGGGCTGGCCTGGTTGGCCTGGGGGCTGGTGGGGCCTGGGT
>JBAXOO010000533.1:0-1537 GCA_037133235.1 Cyanobium sp. ELA507 | reverse complement strand
TGGCCTGGCCGCGCCTCTGGTGGCCCGCCTCAACCTCGATGCCGCCAAGCTCGACGGCGCCATCGAGGGGGTGCGCCAGGTCGCCGCTCTCGACGATCCCCTCGGCCGCCGTCAGCTCCACACCGAACTCGATGAAGGGCTGGTGCTGGAGCGCCTCAGCGTGCCGCTCGGGGTGGTGGGGGTGATTTTTGAGGCGCGGCCCGATGCGGTGATGCAGATTGCCTCCCTAGCCATCCGCTCCGGCAATGGCGCCCTGCTCAAGGGGGGCCGTGAGGCCAGTCGCAGCTGCGCGGCCATCCATGCCGCCCTGCAGCGGGGTCTGGCGGCCAGTGCTGTGGATCCCCTGGCCCTGGAGCTGCACACCTCCCGGGCGGAGAGCCTGGCCCTGCTGAAGTTGGACGGGCTTGTGGACCTGATCATTCCCCGCGGTTCCAACCAGCTGGTGCGCTTCATCCAGGACCACACCCGCATCCCGGTGCTCGGCCATGCCGATGGCATCTGCCACATCTATATCGATGCGGCTGCCGACCTCGATCAGGCCCTGCGGCTCGCCCTCGACAGCAAGACCCAGTACCCCGCGGCCTGCAACGCGATCGAAACCCTGCTGGTGCACCGCGATGTGGCCCCGGCCTTCCTGGAGCGAGCCCTTCCCGCCTTCGCCGCGGCTGGCGTGGAGCTTCGCGGCGATCCGGCCGCCTGTGCTCTGGGGGTATCCAACGCCGCCACCGACGACGACTGGTCCACCGAATACTCCGATCTGATTCTCAGCCTGCGGGTGGTGGACGACCTGGGGCAGGCCCTGGAGCACATCCGCCGCTACGGCTCCCGCCACACCGATGCCATCTGCACCACCGACCTGCTCGCGGCCGATCGCTTCCTGGCCGCTGTCGACAGCGCCGGGGTGTATCTCAACTGCTCCACCCGCTTTGCCGATGGCTTCCGCTACGGCTTCGGCGCCGAGGTGGGGATCAGCACCCAGACCCTGCCGCCCCGCGGGCCGGTGGGTCTTGAGGGCCTGGTCACCTACCGCTACCGCCTGCGGGGCCAGGGCCACATCGCCGCCGATTACGCCTCCGGCGCCCGCGCCTTCACCCACCGTTCGCTGCCGCTCTGAGTCCCGGATGAGCCCTTCCCCCGAGTTGGCTGCTGCTCCGCCGCTGGTGTTGGTCCACGGCCTGTTCGACACCCCGCGCGTGTTCGACACCCTGCGCCGTCGGCTAGCGGGTCGCCGCTCCCCCTTGCTGGTGCCCCACCTGCCCCATGCCCTGGGCTCGGTGCCCCTGGAGGATCTCGCCGCCATGCTCGGCAGCCACATCGAGGCGGCCTTCGGAGCGGAGCAGCCGGTGGACCTGATGGGCTTCTCGATGGACGAGATGATTGACTACCCGGGCATCAAACTTGCCGGTGTGGGCAAGTTCCTCGGTGAGGCTGGAACCAGCAAGACGACGCTGTTCATCTAGTCGTCAGAGTTACGGGAATGAACGGGAAGGCCGTCCTCATATGGATTGCCTTCCCGTTTCTGTTTGTCGTTTCGGCG
>JBAXOO010000532.1:0-1546 GCA_037133235.1 Cyanobium sp. ELA507 | reverse complement strand
AGCAACTGCTGCCCCTGGCCCGCCCCCTGCCCGGGGCAGAGCAGCTGGTGCGCCGTTGCCACGACCTGGGGGTCCCCATGGCCCTGGCCACCAGCAGCGCCAAGGCCGCGGTGGAACGAAAGGCGGCACCCCATCCCTGGCTGGGCCTGATCAGCACCCGGGTGCATGGTGACGATCCCGGCCTACGGGCGGGCAAACCAGCCCCGGATGTCTTCCAGGTGGCCGCCGAGCGGCTGGGGGTCGATCCCGCCAACTGCTGGGCCTTTGAGGATTCGCCGGCGGGGGCCCAGGCGGCTGCAGCGGCGGGCTGCCTGGTGCACATCCTGCGCAGCGAGGCGGCCGGTGCCGAGGGGTTTCCAGAAGGGGCTCTATGGATCGATTCGCTGCAAGAGGTGCGGATCGGCAGCCTGGAGAAAAGCCTCAGTAGAGACGGCTGAGCACGAATTCCGGCAGGGCCCGCAGGGCACTGCGAGGATCCGAAGGGGGCAACCAGTCGATGGCGGCATAGGCCTCGCGGGCAAACCCCTCGGCCAGGGCGCGCGAACGGGCGATGGCCTCGCAGCCCCGCACCATCTCCAGGGCCAGATCGAGATCGCCCTCCTGGCTCAACTCCCGCTCGATCAGGCGGGCCAGGCCCGGTCGCTCCTCGAGGGCAAAGAGGGCTGGGGCGGTGAGATATCCCGAAGCGAGATCACTGGCGGCCGGCTTGCCGAGTTGTTGGTCACTGCTGGTGAAATCGAGGATGTCATCCACCACCTGGAAGGCCAGCCCCAGTTGACGCCCGAATCGATAGAGCCCATCGAGCTGGGTGGGCGGCAGCCCCGAGAGCACACCCGCGGCCCTGGCACTGTTGGCAATCAGCGAGGCGGTCTTGCAGTAGCTCTTTTCGAGGTAGGTCTCGAAGCTCTGGCCGGTGTCGTAGCGATACAGGCCCTGACGCACCTCCCCATCGGCCAGATCCATGATCACCCGGGAGAGGAGCTTCACCACCTCGAGGTCGTCGAGGTTGGCCAGATGCCAACTGGCCTGAGCGAAAAGGAAATCGCCGGCCAGTACGGCCACCCGGTGGTTGAAGCGGCTGTGCACCGTGGCCACGCCGCGGCGGGTGGCGGCCTCATCCACCACGTCGTCGTGGACGAGGGAAGCGGTGTGGATCATTTCGGTGATCTCTGCCAGCCGGCGATGGCGGGGGCTGAGGCCCCCATCGGGGGCAATAGCCTTGGAGATCAGCAGCACGATGCCGGGACGAATCCGTTTGCCGCCCGCGGCAAAAAGGTGTTCGGCCGCCGCCTGCAGGATCGGGTGGCCGGCGCCGATCAGGGCGCGCAGATCCGCTAACAGGGCATCGAGGTCGGCCTCGACGGGCTGAAGCAGCTCTGCAACGGTTGCCACAACCCTTCCCGGCTTTAGGGATCCTAGGCGGCCCGACTCAGCGGACGCGGGCCGGCGACTCCAAACTGACGCTGCGGACCGCGGGACGGCTGCCCAGCCAGGCGTTAGCGGCGGCCGCAAAGGCCTCGGCGGAGCCTGTGACGCAGTAGGTGAC
>JBAXOO010000531.1:0-1548 GCA_037133235.1 Cyanobium sp. ELA507 | reverse complement strand
TTGGGCGGTGACGTTCTGAAGAGGAGCCGTTACTTGAAGAGCTCGTGCCGGAAAGCCACTGAGTGCAAGAGCGCCAATTGAAGTGGTCGCAAGGAAATTACGGAAGGAAAGCATGGCTCAGGCCTCTGACAAGGTCCGAAAGATGCTCCAAACTTACCACAGATCCCGCTGATCCGGCCATTTCGAACCGCAGTGGGCTAAGAAGTCAGGATTTGCTGGCAGAAGACCCACCCCGCATCCCCCCCAGCCGGCCGCGCCAAATCTGCCACTCTTCGCCCAGCACCTGCAGGAAGCCGGGGCGGGGCTCCTCCACCTTGAGCAGGGCGATCGGGAGGAGCCCGTGGGGGTTGTGGTGCAGCAGAAGGGCTTCGGGGGCGGCACCCACCAGCTCCAGCGGCAGACCAGGCTCTAGCGGGAAGGGCTCGGCCAGGGGGTAGTCGAAGTCTTCCCACCAATCCATGGGGCCCTGCTCCGAGCGGTGGTCGGCCTGGGCGAAGCTGAAGCTGCTGGGCTGACCCCGCTGGGGCAAGGGCCCGAAGCTGAAGCTCAGGGGCATCACCGCACGGTTGAAGCGCAGCAGGCTGCCGGAACCATCGGGGAGGAGCTCCGCATCGATGTGGAGGTCGGGGTCCTGGGATGACACGAACCGCAGGACCGCGGGCATCTGAGCGGTCTTCTGCCCCTGGTCAGGGTTCCTTATGTTGATAATCTCGTGATTCCGATAGGGATTGGGAGTTTCAGGCTCCGCCCGTTGCAGCACGAAAGAATGAAGCAGCAGGCCATGGCCCTGGGGCGCAAAATCCAGGCTCGGATCAGGAGGGGTCTGCTGCTCCTGGTGAGCCCGGGCTTCGGCGCGGAGATGGTCGCGGAAGCGAATCCGCTCCTCCCTCTTGCGCAGGCCTTGTTGGTAGCGGCGAAACAAGGACTCACAAAAGGCGTCCAGCAGGGACACCTTTCTGTCGGGTAGCTGGGACTCCCCCGCAAAGTCCATGAGGAAGGGCTTGCCATCACGGCCGTTGGCCCCAGTGGCGAAGCCAAGGGCCAGCAGCAGGCTAGTAAGGGCGCTCCTTACAGCCTGCAGCCAGATCGCCTGTTGGCCGGCTCGGGGATTGTCCTGCTCCAGCTGGCGACGCACATTGGACTCGACCACGTCGAGCTGGCCCAGCAAGGTGCGCCGCAGAGTTTCAAAGGGCAGGGTGGCGGCTTCTGGAGGGATTGGCGGTGCGTCGGGAATTTTGGCGGCGCGTTGTTTGAGGTCCGCCAGATTGCGGGCCTTCACGATCGCCTCGCGCAGCAGCTTGACCCGCTCCACCGTGTTGGACACCACCCGATTGCGGGTGTTGTCCACGGTGTCGATGCCATTCCAGGTGGCGACCAGCTGGAGGGGGGTGAGGGCTAGAAAGAGCACGGCCACAAAGCCGGCAAGGCGCCGCGCCGTGGCCAGGCGGCGGCCCAGTCGGGCCTTGGAGGGCTGGAGTGCGGCGGCTAGGTGCAGCAGCACCAGGCCCAGCAGCAGCCAGCTGCCATTGGCCACCAGGTTGCCCATCT
>JBAXOO010000530.1:0-1548 GCA_037133235.1 Cyanobium sp. ELA507 | reverse complement strand
CGAAGCAGACCTGGCGCGGGGCATCGCAGACCACCCCGGGCCTGGGGAAATCCACTGCCAGGGCCGGCTTTGCCGTTGTGAAGCCGGCCAGCACGCCAAGGCCAACTCCCAGCAGGAGGGGCCTGGCGAGCCCCCGTATCTTGAGGCGAGTGGGCGGTCGGTTCATGCTGGCGTGGGTGCTCTGAGCGGAAGTTAGCCCGTGCGGACGCATCGGCACGATGGTTCCGAAGGTTCGTGAACCCGCCCCAGGCGAAGGGTTGTGGCAGGTTTGAGCCGTTTCCCTGCTCTGTTCACCGTGTTGCTGCTGGCTTCGGCCTCTCCGGCCCGCCGCCGCCTGCTCGAGCAGGCCGCCATCCCCCATCGGGTGCGGGTGAGCGGCTTTGATGAAGAGGCCATCGTTGATCCGGATCCGATCCGGCTGGTGCAGCGGTTGGCCCAGGCCAAGGCCCTGGCGGTGGCAACCGCAGCAGGAGCGGGCCTGCAGGCCGCGGATGGCACCGCCTGCACGGCCCTGTTGGGCTGTGATTCGGTGCTCTGCTTCGACGGTGAGGTGTTTGGCAAACCCAGAGATGCCGAGCAGGCGATTCAGCGCTGGGAGCGTCTCGCTGGCCGCTGGGCCGAGCTGCATACGGGCCACTGCCTGCTCCAACCAGCCCTGGCAGCGCAGTCACCAGAGGAGCTGCCCCTTCGCTGCGAAACCGTCACCACCCGGGTGCTGCTCGCACCCTTGGATCGCGATGCCATCACCGCCTACGTGGCCACCGGCGAACCGCTCGCCTGTGCTGGCGGCTTTGCCCTGGAGGGTCGCGGTGGGTTGCTGGTGGAGCGGATCGATGGCTGCTACAGCAATGTGATCGGCTTGAGCCTTCCCCTGCTGCGGCGATGGCTGGGCTTCCCGATGCTCAGTCCCTTCGATCTCCAGGCTCCCTGAACGGTTGGGCATGGTCGCTGCCACCAGCAGCATTGCGCTAAGGCGCTTGCCAAGGCAATCAAAAAGCCCCCGCTGTTTGGCGGGGGCGATGAAGGCCCTTGCTGGGCTGCGATGGGAACCGCTCGAGGGTCAGTCGAGATCGGGCATCGCCAGGGTGGGCTCGGCCTGACGGTCGATGCCCTTTTCGAAACCGGCGGCGGCTGCGCGGGCGCGGCCTGCGTGCCAGAGGTGACCCACCAGGAAGAAGAAGGCGAGCACGAACTGGGTCGCGGCCAGCCACTGGCGGATGTTCACGAAGTTCACCGAGTTGGGCTCGGTGATGATGCCGCCAACTGAATTCAGCGAGGCATTGGGCGCGTGGGTCATGTATTCGGCCGCACGACGCACCTGCCAGGGCTGAATGTCGTTCTGGAGCTTGTCAAGGCTCAGGCCATTGGGGCCCCGCAGGGGCTCCAGCCAGGGACCGCGGAAGTCCCAGAAACGCATCGTTTCACCACCGAAGATGATTTCGCCGGTGGGGGAGCGCATCAGGTATTTGCCAAGACCCGTGGGGCCCATGGCAGAACCGATGTTGGCGCCGAGGCGTTGGTCACGCACCAGGAAGGTGAAGCTCTGGG
>JBAXOO010000529.1:0-1562 GCA_037133235.1 Cyanobium sp. ELA507 | reverse complement strand
CGAGCCGTTGATCACATACATCTCGTTGCCGATGATCGGCTTGATGCCGGCCTTGGTGCACAGCTTCAGCAACTCGATGGCGCCATACATGACGCCGTGATCGGTCAGGGCCAGGGCCGGCATGCCCAGGGCGACCGCCCGCTCCACCATGGCCGGCAACTGGGAAGCCCCGTCGAGAAGGCTGTAGTCGCTGTGGTTATGAAGGGGAACGAACGCCAAGGGGCGGCAACCTGCGAGTCGAATCCAGGCTAAGGCCAGCCGCAACATTCAGCGCCCGATCGCCCCGATTCCGCCCGACCAACACCAGATGTGGTGGTAGTGACGGTGCCGGTGCCGACGCTCAGGAGCCGAGGGCAGGGTGCTCGATCGCCGCCGCCATCTGCTCGGGCTGCCAGGCGAGACACCGAAGCAGGAACCTCAAGGTGGCTGACAACGGCGATCAGGCCACCAGTTCAGCCGCCGGCCGGGAGGCCATCACCGCCGCCGCCTGCTCGTAGTGATGGGCCAGCTGCAGCAGTTTCGCCTCCTGCAACACACCGCCGATCAACTGCAGGCCGATCGGCAGGCCCTGGTCATCGAAGCCACAGGGCACATTGATCGCCGGCAAACCGGCCATGTTGGCGGGGATGGTGAGCAGATCGGCCAGATACATCGCCAGCGGATCCTCGGCATGGGCACCGAAGCGGAAGGCGGTGCTGGGGGAGGTGGGGGTGAGCAGCAGATCAACCTGCTGGAAAGCCCGGTCAAAGTCCTGGCGGATCAGGGTGCGCACCTGCTGGGCCTTGCGGTAGAAGGCATCGACGTAGCCAGCCGAGAGGGCATAGGTGCCGATCAGGATGCGGCGCTGCACCTCGTCACCGAAGCCCTCGGCGCGGCTGCGGGCGGTCATCATCGCCAGGTTGTCGGCACCGCCTTCGGCCACGGCCCGGTGACCGTATTTGACACCGTCGTAGCGGGCCAGATTGGCGGAGGCCTCCGACGGGGCGATCACGTAATAGGTGGCGATGCCGTCGTTGAAGCGGGGGCAGCTGATCTCCACCAGCTCGCAGCCGAGCTGCTCCAGTTGCGCCGCGGCAGCCAGCACCGAGGCCTTCACCTGGGAATCGAGCCCTTCGGCCTCAAAGCACTCGCGGATGACGCCCACCCGCAGGCCCTTGACGGGCTGCTCCAGGGTGGAGAGGTAGTCCGGCACCGGCGTGGTCAGACAGGTGGAATCGCGGCGATCGGCACCGGCGATCACCTGCAGAATCTCGGCGCTGTCGGCGACGCTGGTGCTGAAGGGGCCCACCTGATCGAGCGAGCTGGCGAAGGCCACCAGCCCCCAGCGGCTCACCCGGCCGTAAGTGGGCTTGAGACCGACAACGCCGCAGAAGCTGGCCGGTTGGCGGATCGAACCGCCGGTGTCGGAGCCGAGCGAGGCGAGGCACTCCCCAGCGGCCACGGCAGCGGCGCTGCCACCGGAACTGCCCCCCGGCACCCGCTCGGGATTCCAAGGATTGCGGCTGGGGCCGAAGGCCGAGGTCTCGGTGGAGCTGCCCATGGCGAACTCATCGAGATTGGTC
>JBAXOO010000528.1:0-1569 GCA_037133235.1 Cyanobium sp. ELA507 | reverse complement strand
GGCCCGCTTCATGGCCATCCTGCAGCCCACCTGCGCCGCCGCCCGCTCCCTGCCGCTGCTGGCCCTGCGGCCGGGCCTGGGCACGGCGGCCGTCCTCGGCGGCCAGGGCCTGGGGCTGCTCGCCCAGGCGGGCAGGCTGGGCCAGTTGGGGGGTGCCTTCGGACCGCTCGCCCGCCGCCACCTGCGCGATCCCTTCCTGCTCCACTGGGTGGAGCTGCTCTGCTTCCTGATCTCCGGGCTGGGGATGGAGCAGACCAGCGCCGCGGCGATGGCCACCCTGTTTGGCGAGTGGTTCGAGCCCGAAGCCGCTCTGGACTACCCGATCGGCGGTAGCCCCGCCGTGGTGGCGGCCCTGGTGCGCGGCCTGGAGCGCCACGGCGGCCGGCTTCAGTGCCGCGCCCCGGTGGCGGAGATCCTGGTGGAAGGCGGCAGGGCCTGCGGGGTAAGGCTCACCGGTGGCGAACGCATCGATGCCCGTTTGGGGGTGATCGCCAACCTCAGCCCCTGGGATCTGCCGGCCCTGCTCAGCGAAGCCGCCATGCCGGCTCGCTGGCGCTCTCGCCTGCAGGCCACCCCGGCCTGCGCCAGCTTCCTGCACTGGCACCTGGGCCTGCGCGGCGACGATCTGGCTGAGCTGCCGATCCATCACGTCTGGGTGGGCGACTGGCAGCGGGGCATCGGCGCCGAACGCAACATGGTGGTGCTGTCGATGCCGTCCCTATTGGATCCCTCCCTGGCGCCCCCGGGGCATCAGGTGCTGCATGGCTACACCCCCGCCAACGAACCCTGGCAGCTCTGGAAGGAGCTGGAGCGGGGCAGTGCCGATTACAAACGCCTCAAGCAGGAGCGCTGCGGGGTGTTTCACCAGGTGTTCGATGGCGTGCTGCCTAACTGGCGCGAGCGGGTGGTGATCGAGCTGCAGGGCACCCCCCTCACCCACCGCCACTACCTGCGGATGCACCAAGGCAGCTACGGCCCGGCCTGGCCCGCCGATCGGGGGCCGTTTCCCGGCGGCGGCACTCCGGTGCAGGGCCTAGTGCTCTGCGGCGCCGGGGTGTTCCCTGGCATCGGCGTGCCGCCGGCGGCCGTGAGCGGCGCCATGGCGGCCCATCACTTCGTGGATGCCCGTCGCCAGCGGCTGCTGCTGCAGGAGACGGGCATCCTGGCGGCCTGAGCCGGCACCGCCTCAATCCATGAGCAGGAATCCAGCCTCTGGATGAACTCCAGCCGCCAGCGGATCGCCATGGGTCGCTCGCCTTCGTGGCTCTCGTAGAGCGCACTACCTGGCCGCAGGCCAGCGTGGTGGAGCCACTAGCCGAGGTACACGAAGGGTTCGGTGGGGGCACCGGGGCGGCCGTCCTGTTTGCGTTGCTCACGCACGCACGTAGTCGCAGGCTTCCGCGTAGCGGTAGAGGAGCACCCTGGAGCCGCGGGAGGCGTGGTGGATAGACCGTCGAGGACTCTCCTGCTGCCCACCAACCCGACTCCTGTTGCGGTTGGCCGAAGGCTCAACTAGCGCCGAGGCTGGCAAGGATCTTCCGGGCCAGGGGTTCCTTGATTTCGTTGTGT
>JBAXOO010000527.1:0-1575 GCA_037133235.1 Cyanobium sp. ELA507 | reverse complement strand
GGGGATCGGAGCGGGTGCGGGGGCAGGAGCCGGAGCCGGCTCGGGCACCACCACAACGACAGGGGAGGCGAAGCGATAGCGGAAGCCCAGCTTGGCGCCCACGTCCTGGTAGGAGCTGAAGTTCACAGCCTCGAACTGGGGGTTGCCGGTGCCGGAGTAGGTGCCTTCGGCGTAGACGTCCCAGTTGTAGGCCAGGGCATAGCTGATACCAGCCTTGGCCTGCCAGCCAAACAGACCCTTGTTGTTGCTGCCGGTGTAGTAGTTGCCGACGTTGAAGCTGGGGGTGCTGAGGTTGGTGTAGCCGATACCACCACCGATGTAGGGGGTGAAGCGGCTGAACGGCAGCACATCCCAGTAGGCACTGAGCATGATGTCGTTCTTGTTGATCTTGCCGCCAGCACTGAAGCTGCGGCTGAGATCGTGGGCGACGACGGAATTAACGCTGGGCGCCGAGTAGCCGTAGGTCAGTTCGGTGCGGATGGCGCCGAAGTCGTAGCCGAGACCGCCGTCAACGGAGAAGCCGCCGTTGAGCTCCAGGGTGCCCCGGGGCTGGCTGGTGGCCCTCAGGGGAGCCTGGTTGGCCCAGTAGTTCATGTTGCCGGGCCACACGGCGCCGGCACCCACGGTCAGGTACCAGCCGTTGACGGACTCAACCTGGATCACTTCGACGGGGGTCGTCGTGGTCATGCCGTAGCCCTGGGCCACGGTGATGGGCGCGGCGACGGGGGCTTCGGGGGCGGCCATCACAGGGGCGCCGATCAGAGCGCCGCTGGCAGCGGCAGAGCCGAGGCCACGAAGCAGCGATTTGCGAATGCTGTTGGTCATGGGGGAAAAGGTTCTCACACCACGGCCTGTCTAATAAGCGGCAACACCTGATACATCTTTGGATGGACACTGGATGCCGTGGCACAGGTGAAAACGACGATTTTGATCAGGAAGCCGGAAATTTCATCCCTCTCCCCATGGCGTTCCCCTTCAGCGCCGCGGCCAGCCCAGCTCGGCCTGCTTCCACACCCAGGCCCCAACCGCATCCGGCCCGCCTTCACCCAAAACCTTGGCGTAGCCAGACATCTGGCCCTTGCCATTGGCGGCGATCCGGGCGACGTCTGCCGGGCCCTTCACCCCTTCCCTGAGCAGGTCCTGCCGTTTGAGGGTCTTGTTGCGGCGGATCACATTGCCGCCGTTGACATGGCAACCGGCGCAGTGGTTTTCAAACAGGCGCCCGCCCCGCTGGAGCACCACCACATCGGTGCTGGCTCCCCAGGCCGGGGCGCTCCACAGCAGGACGGCCAGGCCGATCAGCAGCAACAGCAGCACCGTCCCGATCCGGCGAATCAGCTTGGTTCCCTCCCCCTGGTGGGGCCCAGGGGCCTGGAGTGCCTCGCTCTGGTGGGCGCCAGAGACGGTTTGGAACGAAGTGTTTGTCAGGCTGGGAGGGGGCAGGGCCTGCTGGTGGGCCATCGCGGAGTCCTGACTTGGGCACAATTCAGGCTAGGAGCAGTGGGAACGATGCGCTCCGTGATGCCCCAGCCCCCCGATCCCCCCGCTGAACGATCCGGAGCGCCCCTGCTGCAC
>JBAXOO010000526.1:0-1581 GCA_037133235.1 Cyanobium sp. ELA507 | reverse complement strand
TACCACGCCCTCCTCACCCACCACCAGCCCATCGGCCCTGCAGACCGCCGGAGCGGGCCCTGTGGTGGGGCGCCTCAGCCTCCAATGCGAATCGATCGCCGCTGACACCACCGCGATCCGCTCGCTCGACTGGGACCGCAGCCGCTTCGACATCGAATTCGGCCTGCGCAATGGCACCACCTACAACGCCTTCCTGGTGCGGGGTGAACGCACGGCCCTGATCGACACCAGCCATCTCAAGTTCGAGACCACCTGGCTTCCCTTGCTGCAGGAGCAGATCGACCCCAAGGCGATCGACTATCTGATCGTGAGCCACACCGAACCGGATCACTCCGGCCTGATCGGTCACCTGATCGATCTCCACCCCGAGATCGAAATCGTGGGCTCGAAGGTGGCGATCCAGTTCCTGGAAAACCAGGTGCACCGCCCCTTCCGCTCCCGCGCCGTCAAGAGCGGCGAGGAACTGGATCTGGGCACCAACCCCACCAGCGGCGTGGCGCACCGCTTCGAGTTCCTCAGTGCCCCCAACCTGCACTGGCCGGACACGATCTTCTCCTTCGACCACGGCACCGCCACCCTCTACACCTGCGATGCCTTCGGCCTGCACTACTGCAGTGAGGAGTTGTTCGACACCGATCCCGGCGCCATCGCCCCGGATTTCCGCTTCTACTACGACTGCCTCATGGGCCCCAACGCCCGCAGCGTGCTGCAGGCATTGAAACGGATGGATGCCCTGCCCCCGCTGCGCACCATCGCCGTGGGGCATGGCCCGCTGCTGCGCCACCATCTCGATCTCTGGCTGGGCGACTACCGCGACTGGAGCACTGGCCGCAGCAAGGGGGAGGCCTACGCGGCGGTCTGTTATCTGAGCCAATACGGCTTCTGCGACCGGATCAGCCAGGCGATCGCCCGCGGCATCGGCAAGGCCGAGGCCCAGGTGCAGCTGGTGGATCTGCGCGCCACCGATGCCCAGGAGCTGGCCGCCCTGGTGGGCGAAGCCAGCGCCGTGGTGGTGCCCACCTGGCCGGCCCAGCCCGATGCGGAGCTGCAGGCCTCGATCGGCACCCTGCTGGCGGCCCTGCAGAGCGGCCAGTGGGTGGCCTGCTACGACGCCTACGGCGGCAATGACGAGGCGATCGACACCGTGGCCGCCCAGCTGCGGGGTCTGGGCCAGAAGCAGGCCTTCGAGCCGCTGCGGATCCGCCAGGTGCCCTCGGCCGAGGATTACCAGCGCTGCGAAGAGGCCGGCACCGACCTGGGCCAGCTGCTCACCCGCGAGAAAACGATCGCGGCGATGAAGAGCCTCGATGGCGACCTCGATAAGGCCCTGGGCCGGCTCTCCGGCGGGCTCTATGTGGTGACGGCGCGGCAGGGGGAGGGCGAATCCCTGCGCAGCGGCGCCATGGTGGCCAGCTGGGTGAGCCAGGCCAGCTTTGAGCCGCCAGGCCTCACCGTGGCGGTGGCGAAGGATCGGGCGATCGAGGCCCTGATGCAGGTGGGCGACCGCTTCGTGCTCAACGTTCTCGGGGAGGACAACCACCAGGAGCTGCTGCGCCACTTCCTGCGCCGCTTCCCCCCCGG
>JBAXOO010000525.1:0-1584 GCA_037133235.1 Cyanobium sp. ELA507 | reverse complement strand
CCACCAGCCCCCCGAGCGAATGCCCCACCAGCACGGCCGGGCCCCGCACCACCTCCCGCAGGAAGGCCTCCAGTTGGCGGGCCCAGAGGCGGTTGTCGAGGCGAAGGGGCGGCTGGCTGGAGGCCCCGAAACCGAGCAGGTCGAGGCCGAACACGCACCAGCCCGCTTCGGCGAAGACTGCGGCATTGCTCCGCCAGTGGCCGCTGCCGGCCCCGAAGCCATGGAGCAGCACCAGGGGGGGATGGGCCTCAGAACCCAGGCGCCGCCAGTGGCAGGCATGGCCGCGCCAATGCCAGGTGGCGTGGAGACCCCAGTCGGGGCCAGCGGAGGGAATGGCTCCCGCCAGTGGGGCCAGAGGGGAGGCAGGCTGGAAGGAGCCTTGCGGCATCGGCGATACCCACCACGGCGGATCCTCTTCACTATTGCGAAGGCTTAGCCACGCTGCGAACCGGGGCGGGCTTTTTTCGGCCGGAATCCCGCCCCTCCCGCGACCTTGGGGTGTTGCTGGCCCGCACCCTGGCGGCCGAAGGCCCCCTGCGGGTGCTCGACCTGATGGCCGGCTGCGGCATCCGGGCCCTGCGCTACGGCCTCGAGGCCGGCGCGGCCGCGGTGTGGGCCAACGATGCCGATGACGAACGGCTGCCGCTGCTGCGCTCCAATTTGGCCCTATTGCCGGCGGGCGTGGCCGCGCACCCCTCCGCCATCACCGCCCAGCGGCTTTTGGCCGATCTGGCGG
This sequence comes from Cyanobium sp. ELA507, assembly GCA_037133235.1. GTDB lineage: Bacteria > Cyanobacteriota > Cyanobacteriia > PCC-6307 > Cyanobiaceae > Cyanobium. The sequence continues at coordinate 848 of JBAXOO010000525.1, read as the reverse complement.
GGGCAGGGGAGCACCGGGAGCTGGTGGATGTCGATGCCTTTGGTTCACCCGTTGCCCTGTTGCCGGCGGCCCTGGAGGCGGTGGCCCTGGGGGGGGTGCTCTACCTGGCCAGCACCGATGGCCGCAGCGCCACCGGCCACGACCGGCCGGCCGCGGTACGGAGGTTCGGGGCCGCCGCCCGCGCCCATCCCGCCAGCTGGGAGCTGGCCCTGCGGCTCCAGCTCGGTGCCGTGGCCCGGGCCGCCTGGGCCCAGGGGCGGGGTATCCGACCTCTGTTCAGCTTCAGCGAGGGTCGCACCTTCCGCACCGCCGTTCGGGTCGAGCGTCTGATCGCAGCGGGTGAAGAGGGGATGCTGGGCCTCCTCGCCCATTGCCATGGCTGCGGCGACCAGCAGGTCACCAATCTGTTGCAGCTCGGTCGCTGGGGGGCCTGTGGCTGCGGGCCGGCGGCTCCGCTGGCGGTGAGCGGTCCGCTGTGGATCGGGCCGCTCCAGGATCCGGCCTGTCTTGGGGCCATGGCCGACCAGGCCCGCCAGGCTCCAGCCAGCCTGGGGGGGGCAGCCGCACGCCTAATGGAACGGCTGGCGGCGGATCCGGGTCTGCCCGCCCGCGTCTGGCCCACTGCCCTGGTGGCCCGCCACCTCGGCGGTGGGCCTCCGCCCCTTCGGACCCTGGTGGAGGCGCTGCGGGAGCAGGGATACGGGGCCCACGTGAGCGCGGTGATGGCGGGCCAGCTGCGTACCGATGCCCCCTGGCCCGAGCTGCTCGCCTTGGCCCGCCGGCTGACCTGCCCGAGCTGAATCAGCGGGAGCTGGCTTCGCCCCTGCCTCCACCAAGCTCCATGCCAA
>JBAXOO010000524.1:0-1588 GCA_037133235.1 Cyanobium sp. ELA507 | reverse complement strand
CCCTTCCACACCTGGCTGCCCGATGCCCACACCCAGGCCTCCACACCGGTGTCGGTGTTGCTGGCGGGGGTATTGCTAAAGCTCGGCACTTACGGGCTTCTGCGGTTCTGTCTTGGTCTGTTTCCCGAGGCCTGGGCACTGGTGGCGCCATGGCTGGCGATCTGGGCGGCGATCTCGGTGCTCTACGGATCACTGGCGGCGATTGCCCAGCGGGACATGAAACGGATGGTGGCCTACAGCTCCGTAGGCCACATGGGCATGATCCTGTTGGCGGCGGCGGCGGCAACGCCGGTGAGCATGCTGGGGGCAGTATTCCAAATGGTGAGCCACGGTCTGATCTCCGCCCTGCTCTTCCTGCTGGTGGGGATCGTGTATCGCAAAACCGGCACCCGCGACCTCGAGGTGCTGCGGGGCCTGCTCAATCCGGAGCGGGGCCTTCCTTTCACCGGCACCTTGATGATCCTTGGGGTGATGGCCAGCGCCGGCCTGCCGGGCATGGCCGGCTTCATTTCCGAGTTCCTGGTGTTCCGGGGCAGCATTGGGGTCTTCCCGCTGGCGACCCTGCTCTGCATGGTGGGTTCGGGCCTAACGGCGGTCTATTTCCTGCTGCTGGTGAACCGTGCCTTCTTTGGCCGCCTGGCCATCACTCCCCCCAGCGCCGATCCCAGCGCCGATGCCCGCCTCGATATCCGCCTGGCGGGGGTGGCCCTGCGCGAAACCCTGCCGGCCCTAGGGCTCACACTGGCCGTGGTGGGGCTGGGCTTAGTGCCGTCCGGCCTGGGATGGCTCAGTGAATCCACCGCCACCGCCATGGCCCAGCTGCCGGCGCAACTGGCGGCGGTAGCGGGAGGAATCGGCTGATGCCCGTTATCCCTGCCCTGCTCACCCACGCCGGCGGCAGGCCAAGCGCCGCCGAACTGGAGGCCACCCTGCTCGCGGGCCAGACCCTATTGGCCGAAACCCCCGAGCACCTGGTGGAAGTGGTGGATGTGCTCGAGAGCTACGGCGACGTGTTGGATGCCTACAGCATCAACCTGATTTTCCAAGCCGAGCAGCAATTCCTCAACCCCTTTCCGATCTTTCGCTTCCTTGATGGCGATCTGAGCCCGGCCAAGATCTGGCGACACCTCAATCATGATCGCATCAACTTCGAATACGCCGAATACTGCATGAAGGCCATGCTCTGGCACGGCACCGGCGGCCTGGATGCCTACCTCGATTCGGAGGCCTTTGCGGCCAACTGCGCCGCCATCATCCGCCACAAGACCCGTCGTGATCCCCTGCTGGGGGTGCTGCATCCACTCTTCCCCAATTTTCTGCCGGAGGCGATCCGCGCCGCCGCCACCACCCATGCCCTTGGCCAGTTCTGGCGGGTGATGAGTGATCTCTTCCTCGATCTGGCCCGGGCCGAGGCGGCGGGCACAGTGGCCTCGATTGCCGATGTCGTGACCTTCATCAAGGCCGGACTGGTGAAGGCCGCCGCCAATCCGATCACCTACAGCGTGGCGATGGGCGGCAAGAGCTTTTGGGTGTTGCCGCCCGAGGCCGGTCTCACCTTTCTGGTGGATGTGGCGGTGCCCTACGTCGA
>JBAXOO010000523.1:0-1588 GCA_037133235.1 Cyanobium sp. ELA507 | reverse complement strand
ACGCCGACCTGGTGCTGATGATCTACCGCGACGAGTACTACAACCCCGAAACCCCGGACCGCGGCATCACCGAGGTGATTGTGACCAAGCACCGCAACGGTCCGGTGGGCACCTGCAAGCTGCTGTTTGAGCCCCAGTTCACCCGCTTCCGCAATCTGGCGGCGTAACCCTGGCAAGGACCATGGTGCTCTCGCCAGGCCTGAAGCACCCGATGCTCGCCAGGGCACTGACCAAGGATTTGGAACGTTGCCTCGTTGTTGCTGAGGGGGCTCAGGCAGGACAACGAACCCTGTGCCGGTCGGGGCATGCGGACGGGCAATGAAGCCCGCGGGATATCAGGGACATTTGAGAGGGAGACTCACCGACCGCTCTCCCGACCAACTCACAACAGTTCGGCCATCGCGATAAAGGCGGGGCGTGGTCATGAGACGATGCCAGGCCTCAGCACCGGAAAGCGATTGATAGCGCTCCGGATAACGCTCCAGAAGGATCTGGCGCAACTGAGGATAGAAATTGGTATTCATGCCTGGAAACATATGATGCTCGACATGATGGGAAAAGTTAAGATGCAAAAGGTCAAAATACGCAGGCAACCGCAGCGAAACCGAATTGGCCAGGGGATCGTTGTCTTCACTCAAGGGGCAGAGCATATGGTTGGTGTAGATGTAAGCCATCGCCACCGCATAGCCCAGGCCAAGCGGCAGCACGTAGCCCAGCAGCAAGGGCAGCGGCCGTAGGCCGATCAACGCGATCACGCCGGCATGGGCCGCGATGATCAGCAGCAGTTCCAACACGATCGCCTGGCGCTCCCGCCGGCTGACCCCGAAGGGCGCCGGCACGATGCCTGTGGCCGCCTTCCAATGGGGGCCGAGCAGCACCGAAAGGAGGCTGCGCAGGTTGTGCACCCACCAGGCCGCACCCATCCCGAGCGCCAGCCCCAACGGAGTGACCTCATCGGACGGCACAAAGGCGTGCTGGATCCGCTTGCCCCAGGTGGCCGGCTGGGATTCCAGGTAACTGCGGTCGGGATCGGCGAGGGAATTGGTGTGGCCGTGATGCTGGCGGTTGTGCACCGCGTTCCAGAGGGTGGGAGGCATCCACAGAACGGCGAGGCCCATGAAACCCACCCAGCGCCGTGGTCCCTGACCGCGGATGGCGCTGCCATGCAGCAGATCGTGGGTGGCGAACAGCAGCACCACCACCGCATTGGCCATCACCAGCGTGAAGGGCAGGAAGAGCGGCAGCGCCAGCGTGGGCCACTGCTCCAGCCGGGAGGCCATCCACCAACCCAGGGCGAGGATCGCCAGGTTGATCAGCACCAGCGTGAGCCGGGAAGGATCGGCGCGGAAGGCCTCAGGAGGCAGGAGGGGGCGGAGTTCCCGGGCGTAGCCGGCGACGGTGGTGGGGCCAGGGGCCGAGGTGTCCCCGGGAGAGGACGGTGCAGCGCGGGTAATCGTGAAGCGGCAATGGCATACCACTGCAGCACGACGGGGGGCCAAGGCTGCAGGTTGCCGCGTTCGTCGTGGGGCCTCCCTCAAGCCAGCAAGCGGCGATGCAGGGCGATCGCGGCGCCATGGCGCTCCACCAC
>JBAXOO010000522.1:0-1589 GCA_037133235.1 Cyanobium sp. ELA507 | reverse complement strand
CTCGGCGTTGACATCCACCAAGGCCGACTCGCCTTCGCCAAGCCTGCCGGAGAGGAATTCTTCGGCCAAGCTGTCTTCGAGCAACCGCATCACGGCCCTCCGCAGTGGGCGGGCCCCGTAGCTTGGGTTGTAGCCCTCCTCCACGAGTCTCTCCTTAAAGGCATCCGTAACCGAGAGCGTGATGCCCTTCTCCTGCATGCGGCCAAACACTTCACGCAACATGATTTCGGCGATGTCCTTCACCTCGTCACGGCTGAGCTGACGGAAGACGATGATTTCATCGAGACGATTAAGGAACTCAGGGCGGAAATACTGCTTGAGTTCTTCGTTCACAAGGGAGCGAATTCGGTTGTAATTGGTCTCGTCGACATCGCCGCCGGCGAACTCGAAGCCAAGACCGCCGCCACCTTTCTCAATCACCTTCGATCCGATGTTTGAGGTCATGATGATCAGGGTGTTCTTGAAGTCCACCGTGCGCCCCTTGGAATCAGTCAGGCGACCATCTTCCAGGAGTTGCAGCAGGAGGTTGAACACATCAGGATGGGCTTTTTCGATTTCGTCGAACAGCACCACGGTGTAGGGACGGCGCCGCACCGCTTCGGTCAGCTGCCCGCCTTCGTTAAAGCCCACATAGCCAGGAGGGGAACCGATCAGCTTGCTGACGGTGTGCCGTTCCATAAATTCGGACATGTCAAGGCGGATCATCGCCTCCTCACTACCGAAGAAATAGGCGGCCAGGGCCTTGGTGAGCTCCGTTTTGCCAACACCGGTGGGTCCGGAGAAGATGAAGCTGGCGATCGGTCGGTTGGGATTCTTTAATCCCACCCGGGCCCTACGGATGGCCCTGGACACCGCCTTCACCGCTTCGTCCTGACCGATCAGGCGCTGGTGCAGGGTTTCCTCCATATTGAGGAGTTTCACCGATTCGCTCTCGGTGAGCTTCTGAACCGGCACGCCGGTCCAGGCGGCCACGATCTGGGCGATGTCCTCCTCAGTCACCACGGGGCTCCTCTCAACAGCGGCTGCCTCGCTGAATTCGGATGAGACCGTGGCGGTGTCTGCCGGAGCGGATCCCTCACCCGTTTCACTGTTTTCCCCATCACGGCGGGTCTGGAGGATGGTGCGGATTTGCTCGCGCAGCTCAACCTCCTTGTCGCGCAGTTCGCCGGCCTTGGTGAAGTCCTGATCGCGAACCGCATCCTCCTTCTCCTTCTGCACGGCCCGCAGTTGCTTGTCCACCTCCTTGGCGGCGGGTGGCAGCTTGGAATTCATCAGCCTCACCCGACTGCCAGCCTCATCGATCAGGTCGATGGCCTTGTCCGGCAGAAAACGGTCGGAGATGTAGCGATCGCCGAGGGTGGCGGCGGCCACCAACGCCTCATCGGAGATCTTCAGCCGGTGGTGTTGCTCGTAGCGCTCGCGCAGGCCCCGCAGGATCTCGATCGTGTCGACCACGGAGGGCTCACCCACCATCACCGGCTGGAAGCGGCGCTCCAAGGCAGCATCGCGCTCGATGTGCTTGCGGTATTCGTCGAGGGTGGTGGCCCCGATGCACTGCAGCTCGCCACGGGCCAGGGCCGGTTTGAGAA
>JBAXOO010000521.1:0-1589 GCA_037133235.1 Cyanobium sp. ELA507 | reverse complement strand
GTCTTGGCCTTGCCCGCTGATCTGGCAACCAGTGAACGGCTGCTGGCGGAAACCACCGAGTTGCTGGGCCTCGATGGGCTGGTGGAGGGGGGGCTGAGCTTTCAAGGGGCCGCTGATATCGCCGCCACCGTGACCCTCTGCGCCAAGGGCGGCTGCGCCGGCGGCGAGGAGCTGCTGGCTCTCGCCGGCACCCTGGCGACGGCCCGGCGGCTGCGGCGCCAGATCGATGATCCGGAACTGCGGCCCGTCTGCAGTGCCCTGGTGGCGGCCATGCGCACCCTGCCGGAGCTGGAGCAGCGGCTGCATTTTTGTCTGGAGGAGGGGGGCCGGCTGGCGGACCGGGCCAGTGCCCCCTTGGCGGCCCTGCGGCGCCAGAGCCAGGGGGTGCGCTCCGAGCGGCGGGAGCGCCTGCAGGAGCTGCTGCGCCGCTATGCCCCCCTGCTGCAGGACACGGTGGTGGCCGAACGCAGCGGCCGGCCCGTGCTGGCGGTCAAGGCCGGCCTTGCCTCCCAGGTGCGGGGCCTGGTCCACGACAGCTCCGCCTCCGGCAGCACCGTGTTTGTTGAACCCCAGGCGGTGATTCCCCTGGGCAACCGGCTGCGGGAGTTGCAGGGCCAGGAAAGGGAGCTGGAGCGGGCCTTGCTCTTGGAGCTCAGCGGCCTGGTGGGGGAGCAGGCGCAGGCCCTCGAGCATCTGCAGGGGGTTTTGGTGCGCCTCGACGGGGGCCTGGCCCGGGCCCGCTATGGCGCCTGGCTGGGGGCGGTGCGGCCCGAGCTGGCGGCGACGGCCGAGGCGGCCTTCGAGCTTCGCGATCTGCGCCATCCCCTGCTGCTCTGGCAGCAACGCCGTGAGGCAGGCGCTGCTGTGGTGCCGGTGACGGTTCGCGTCAGCCCCGAGCTGAAGGTGGTGGCGATCACCGGCCCCAACACCGGTGGCAAAACGGTGACGCTCAAGAGTGTGGGCCTGGCGGCCCTGATGGCCCGGGCGGGCCTGTTTTTGCCCTGCAGCGGCACGCCCCGGTTGCCCTGGTGCGGCCAGGTGCTGGCCGACATCGGCGATGAGCAGTCGTTGCAGCAGAACCTCTCCACCTTCAGCGGCCACATCCGCCGCATCGCCCGCATCCTGGAAGCCCTGGGCCCGGGCCCCGCCGACCCGGCCGCCACAGTGCTCGGCATCGGGCAAAAACCACCCGGCCTGGAGCAACCCTGGCCGGAGCTGGCCACTCCCGATCAGCCCGGCTCCCCAGTGGGCGTTCGGCGCGGCGCCTCCCTGGTGTTGCTCGATGAGGTGGGGGCCGGCACCGATCCCACCGAGGGCTCGGCCCTGGCGGCGGCCCTGTTGCGCCAGCTGGCCGATCGGGCCCGGCTGACGATCGCCACCACCCACTTCGGAGAGCTCAAGGCACTCAAGTACGCCGATCCCCGCTTCGAAAATGCTTCGGTGGCCTTCGATGTCGAGACCCTCTCGCCCACCTACCGGCTGCAGTGGGGCATCCCGGGCCGCAGCAATGCCCTGGCGATCGCCCGGCGCCTAGGCCTGGATCCGGCGGTGGTGCAGGCGGCGGCGGCCCAGTTGGAACCGGGCGGGGA
>JBAXOO010000520.1:0-1601 GCA_037133235.1 Cyanobium sp. ELA507 | reverse complement strand
CCGAAGGCGCTCGATTTTGAGTCGAGTCCGTCTACCAATTCCGGCACGCTCCCGCAACCGCGACTTTAGGGGCGGGGCGATCAGGCCGGGTCGCCGAGGCGGCGGATCCTGGCCCCAACGGCGTTGAGCTTGTCCTCGAGGTGGGCGTAGCCCCGATCGAGGAATTCCAGTCCCCGCACGGTGGTGACCCCTTCGGCCGCCAGCCCGGCCAGCACCATGGCCGCCGAGGCCCGCAGGTCGGTACCGTGCACCGGGGCGCCGCTGAGGCGGGCCACCCCTTCGATGCAGGCGGTGTTGCCCTGCATGCGGATCGAGGCGCCCATGCGCTGGAGCTCGGCCACGTGCTGGAGCCGGTTTTCAAAGATGTTCTCCACCACCAGGCTGGTGCCGTTGGCGGTGGCCAGCAGGCTCATGAACGGAGCCTGGAGGTCGGTGGGAAAGCCGGGGAACGGCATGGTGCGTAAGTCGAGGGCCCGGATCTCCGAGGCGCTGATGTGGAGGTCGGTTCCGTCCTGGCGGAGCAGGCAGCCCGCTTCCTCGAGTTTGGTGAGCACGGCCCCGAGGTGTTCAGGAATCACCGGCCCTACCGTGAGGGAAGAGCGGGTGATGGCGGCGGCCAGAAGAAAGGTGCCCGCCTCGATGCGATCAGGGATCACCGCGTAGTCGGCGGCATGGAGCTCCTGAACTCCGTCGATCGTGATCGTGGGCGTGCCCGCGCCCTGCACTCTGGCGCCCATGGCGGTGAGCAGCCCGGCCAGGTCGATCACCTCGGGTTCGAGGGCCGCGTTGTCGATGACTGTCTCGCCATCGGCGAGGGCGGCCGCCATCATCAGGGTTTCGGTGGCCCCCACGCTCGGGCAATCGAGGTGGATGTGGCCCCCGGTGAGGCGGTGCCCACGGCCTGGCACCGAAGCAGTCACCACGCCGTGCTCAATCGTGACCTGGGCGCCGAGGGCCTTGAGGCCTTTGACGTGCTCCACCACCGGTCGGCTGCCGATCTGGCAACCGCCCGGCAGGGGGACCTGGGCCGTGCCCATCCGGGCCAGGAGGGGGCCGATGCAGAAGAAGCTGGCCCGCAGGCTGTTGACGAGCTCGTAAGGGGGCGCCGCCCGGGTGATGGACTCGCCATCCAGATCAATCGTGTCGCCGCTGCGGGTCACCCGCACACCGAGGGCCGCCAGGATTTCTCCCATCGCGGTGATGTCGGTGAGGGGCGGCACATTGCGCAGCCTCAGGGTGTCGCGGGTAAGCAGGCAGGCGGCCATCAGCACAAGGGCCGAATTCTTCGCACCACTCACCCGAAGCTCTCCAGCAAGCCTCTGGCCACCACTCACCTCGAGACGGGTGTCGAGGAGCTGCTTCCTAGGGGCTACGGAGAGGGTCATGGGCGCCGTGCCTGTCATGAAACGCGAGCGCATCTTGACAAGTTTTTGCTTTGCCGTCTACGGGGCCGCAGGTCGAACTGTCTCGATCCAGGCGGGGGGCATTTCCTTCGACCAGGCCATGGTTTAGGTTGGCATTGTCACGGCGCTTGTCGCGGTGGCAGACGCCCGCGGATGTGGCGGAATTGGTAGACGCGCTAGTTTCAGGTACTAGTGGCA
>JBAXOO010000519.1:0-1610 GCA_037133235.1 Cyanobium sp. ELA507 | reverse complement strand
ACCCTGGCGGGGGTGGCCCTGCTGCAGGAGCGGCCCGGGTTCCAGGCGGTGCTGGGGGTGGTGCTGATCAGCCTGGCAGTGGTTCTGGTGGCCCAACACCCGGCCGCGCCGCAGGGGCCCGCTGCAGGGGATGGGCCGCCGGGGCCTGCCATCCCAGCCGCTGTGCTGCGCCAAGGGGTGCTCCTGGCGCTGGGGGCCCTGCTCTGCGGCAGCTTGGGGGCCCTGCTGGCCCGGGCCGCCCTGCTGGAGGGGGCCATCTCTCCCCTGCAGGCCGCCACCCTGCGACTGGCGGCGGCCAGCCTGGTGCTGCTACCCCTGCTGCGGGGCATGCCCTGGCCGGGTCGTCGGCCCCGACTGCCGCAGCGACGCTGGCCGGGGCTGCTGCTGGCCACCCTGCTGGGCACCAGCGCCGGCATTGCCCTTCAGCAGACCGCCCTGGCCGGCTTGCCTGGTGGACTAGCGGTGGCCCTGCTCTCCACGGCGCCGGTGATGGCCCTGCCCCTGGCCTGGTGGTTCGAGGGGGATCGACCGGGTTGGCGGGGACTGCTGGCGGCCCCGATGGCCCTGGCGGGGGTGGGCCTGGTGGTGCTCAAACCGCCGGTGGGGTGGTTGGTGCTGCTGGCCCCTTAAGCCGACCATCGGCGCTCCGTTGGGCCCAGCTGACCAGCTGGGGGATGTCGAGCTCCAGGGGGAGGCACCCGTTGGCCGCCGCGATCGCCTCGAGCTGGCTGCCAAGCCCCTCCAACTGGGTCAGGAAGGCGGCACTGAAGTGAGGATCGGTGCTGAGGCTGGGCTGTTGGCCGGCCCAAGCAACGATCTCCTCAGGCGGCGGCAGTGCCCCCGAAGAGCGAGGAGCAATGGCCTGGAGGGTGCGCAGACCATGGGCCAGCAGGCGCAGGTGGTGGCGTTCCAGGGCGGGCAGCAGGGTCGACTCCAGCTGCGCCAGGTCGTCCTCGTCGATCACGCTGGGGCTTCGGTGGAGGGTGTGAGGCGGAAGCCGCAGGAGTGGCCCTCCTCCAGGCGCCAGTGAACACGCTCGACGCGGCAGTCGGGGAAGGTGTGCTGAATCAGTTGCAGTTCCTGGTCGCAGACCATCGGAAAGGCCTCGGCGATCCGAATGACCGAGCAATGGAACTCACTGATCACCCAGGCGTCTTTGTGGTCGGTGTCGGGTCGGCATTCGGCCATGTAGCCCTCCTGGCGTCGCAGCTCCACCAGCTGCTCCAGCCGCTGGCCCAGAACCCCCTCGCCGATGCGGCGGTGGTAGTCGGAGGCCTTCTCGATCGCCTGCTGGTTGAGCAGCTGCCGCAGGGCCTCCGGGGGAAGGCTGCCGGCCAGGGATTGGAGCAGGCCGAGGGCAAAGTGGTCGCTTCCATCCGGAAAGTGGCCATGGCCTGCGCTGGTGAGGCGCCAACGGTTGCTGGGCCGGCCGGGACCTTCGGGGGTGGGGCTGGCCTCCACCAGCCCTTCCTCTCCGAGGCTGCGCAGATGGCGCCGCATCACCTGCACCGAAACCGCGAGGCGATCGGAAAGTTCGGCAGCAGTGGCTTCGCCTTGGCGCAGGAGCAGGGCCAGCACCGCCTCCCGGGTTGGTGTTGCATCGGCAGGGG
>JBAXOO010000518.1:0-1613 GCA_037133235.1 Cyanobium sp. ELA507 | reverse complement strand
CGGTTTTCGAGGAAGTAGGCCACGCCGGAGGGGCAGCGCAGGTTGTCCTCGAGCACCCGCCAAGTGCCGTTGCCATCGCGCACCAAGTCGAGGCCGGAGATGTGGCACCAGCGCCCCAAAGGTGGGGTCACCCCCTGCATCTGGGGCCGCCAGCCTTGGGAACTTTCCACGTCTTCGCGGGGCACCACCCCATCGGCCATGATCCGGCCGGGGCCATACACATCGGCCAGAAAGAGGTCGATGGCGGCGAGGCGCTGGAACAGCCCCCGCTCCAAGCGCTCCCATTCGTGGGCGGCGATCAGGCGGGGCAGGGGATCGAAGGGCAGGATCCGCTCCACCCCTTTGCTGCCGGAATCATTGAGCCGAAAGGTGGCACCGAGCCGCTTGAGCAGGGCGGCGGCGGCGGCATGGTTGTGGTTGAGCTGCTCGATCCCCATGCGGCCCAGGGAGGAGAGCAGGGGGCGCAGGGCGGTGCGGGGCTGGTCGGCAGCGCTGAAGTACTCGTCGTAGCCGTGGCTGGGCCGGTAGTCCGTGAACATCGCACCAGGAGCGCTGCGGTGGATCCTGCTGTGCGGTGGGAGCCTTCCCGGTAGCCATTGCTACGGGCTAGACGACCCAAAACAGGCAGAACCTGTGGACCTGGAGGCGAAAACTGGAGGCCCGGAGCGCTCAGGAGCGCGCGGATTGAACCGGGGAGGTCTTAATGCGGCGGCGCAGGCGGCGGGTCCAGGCGAAGGCTGCGCCGGTGCCTATCAGAGGAAGCGGGGCAGGGGCTTCGACGATGACGTCGGAGATGTAGAAATCAGATCCTGCCAGATCAGGGCAACCAGTACCGTCGCAATACAAACCAACAGTAATGGCTGTGTCGGCGGCGACTAAGATGCTGGGGGTGAAGCTGTAAATATTAGTCGTGCTCGCTGTCAAGCCAGTAAGGGCCCTGTCAATTGGACCTGATCCAGGTACAAAAAATCTCAAATACGAAGTATAAACGTTTCCTTCAGCTGTGCTGCTCCAGCGAGCTGTTGGAGGTGTGTTTAGACCAACTTTGAAACTGAAATCTTTAATTGGTTTAGTAAAGGAGAATTGAACGGCTGCCGTTTGCTGGGCGACCCCACAATTAGGGCTAATCACGCAGAGGCCTCCATTTGGGGAGCTTGCGGTCGTTACGTCTCTGGCGGTGCCAAGGGGAGAATCCGTGCTGTTATTTGGTGTAGTGAGAGACTTGTCAAAACTATTGACCGTCATCACCATCGTGTGATCGGTCGGAGTTCCGTCAGTGAACGTACGTGAGTTTTGCCCCGTAACGTTAGCCACCTGCAGATTAAAGGTGGCCTGGTAAGCGCCAGCCGGTTGTCCCCCCAGGCTGCCCAGGAGGCTGGCCGCTACGAAACCAGCCCCCAGGCAGGCCTTGCGGGGGGATGGTGTAGGGGTGGCTGTCCAGGGTGCCTTCACGAGGTCTCGACGAGTTGGGTAAGGAAAGGATCCGAAATATTCGGGGAGCAGATGCGACTGGCCTTCTGCCGGGCTTCTGTATCAGACCGTTAGAGAGTAACCCAAGCAACGGCCCAAACAGGTAGCGCATGACACTGGTCAGGGTTTGCCAACAAATTGGC
>JBAXOO010000517.1:0-1615 GCA_037133235.1 Cyanobium sp. ELA507 | reverse complement strand
GACAGCGCCCGGTAGAGCTGCTCCAGCAGCAGCAGGCGTGCCAGCTCGTGGGGGAAGGTGAGCGGCGAGAGGCTGAGCCGCCAGCTGGCGCGGGCCTTGAGGGCCGGAGCGAGGCCATCGGCGCCGCCGATCACGAAAGCCAACCGCTCCGATCCCGTGCCCTGCAGCCGCTCCGCCAGGGCCTCGGATGCCAGCAGCTCTCCCTCCTCGCCGAGCACCACCAGGCGCTCCTCGGGCCGGAGTTCGGCCAGGATCGTCTCGGCTTCCCTCTGGGGATTGGAATCCTTCAGCTCGCTCACCACCAGGCCCGGTAGGCGTTTGAGGTACACCTCCAGCCCGTCCTGGATCCAGCGCTTGCGCACCTTCCCCACCGCGATCACCCGGATCCGACTGGGGTTGAGCACAGGCTTGGGGGGAGCGGGACTCCATCGTCCATCGGCGGGGGCTTGGGGCGATGGATGTGGAGGGGCTTCTTTGAGGGCGGCAGGCCGCACCTGCCGATCGGCATCCCCCCCCGCCCGCTGATGATGCGCGATCGATGATCGGGCGCGACGGGTTCATGGCGGCACCTCAGAAGCCTGCCGCAGCCACCGCGGTTCCATCAGCCTCCGAAGCCGATCCAGCCCCCACCCTCTTCCTGGTGGTGCTGGGCGGTCGCATCGCCGGGGCCCACATCGAGCTGCACGACGTGCGCTTCGTGGCGGGCGCCTGTATCGACGACACCCTGCCGGCATTGCGGCGCCAGTGGTTCGGAGCGCGCAAGGGATTGCACCTCGACAGCTGGATGGCGGTGCGCTTCGTGGATGGCTACCGGGTGGCGCTGCGGCCGGAGCCCTTCGCGGGCCCCGAGCGGCTCTGGTTCGTGAACATGGGTGGTTACGACCCGCAGCAGCTGGCGGAACTGCATGCCTTCGGCTTGGTGGTGGCCACCAGCCCCCAGGCGGCCAAGGCCGCCGCCCGGCGGCGCTTCCTACCGCAGGCGCTGGAGCGCCACAAGGACGATCTGCACGGCGTGGAGACCGCCCTCACGGATGAGGTGGACGATTGCCTCGAGGTGCAGCTCAGCTTTACGGCTGATCCCGCCGAGCCAGCCGATGCAGCGGCTAAGGCTGCTGGCGGTGGGCGGCAGTCTGGCTGGGCGGTGCACCTGATCCCCGATGACCGCGAGCAGCCCCAGGTGCCGGACTGGTTCGGCTACCGGTTGATCTGAGCACCGCCTCGGCCGCCCCTCCGCCCCGCCTCAGCCCTGCCAGGTCTGCACCACGGCGCTGGTGAGGGCGCCGGGGTCGACGCCGGGCAGCAGCACCTGCTGGGCGTTGAAATCCAGCAGCACGCTGGCGCCGCCGGGGGTGGCCATCACGCGGGCCTGCTGGCCTTCGGCCCAGAAGCCCTTGAGGTCGAGCACGTCCTGACCGGGATCGAAGCCGTTGATGGTGAGCCGGCGACCCCAGGCGTAACTGAGCTGGAAGCGCTCGGCGCTGGTGGCACTGGCGCTGAGCGTGGTGGTGGCGGCCGCCACGGCGATGGGGAGGGTGGCACCCACGATCGGGGGGCTGGTGGGTGTGCCGCCCGTGGCGGGCGGAGTCAACGGGGTGGTGCCGCCGGAGATCACCGG
>JBAXOO010000516.1:0-1627 GCA_037133235.1 Cyanobium sp. ELA507 | reverse complement strand
AGGGGAAAATGGCGCCGTAATTCAGGCCAAGGGGATCGTTGCCGCCGCCGTAGGGATGCTGGTCGGGGAGGGGCTGGCGGTAGGAGGCGTAAAGGGTGACGTACTGGGGAGCCCCTTCGAAGGGGGCGCTGAAGCGGAAGAGCTTGCGGTTGGAACCCCAACCGGCGCTCTCCTGGGCCTCCTCACCGAGGTCGCGCAGATAAGGAACGGTTTCCTCTCCGAAGACGCGGGCGTACTCCATCGAGTTGACAAGCGCATCGACGAGGCCGTTGAGACCCTTCGCCGACACGATGTCGAAGTAGCGGGTGAACTCCTCGCGGGAGCTGATGCCGCGGCCGAGGAAATGGCGGAAGGCCAGCTCCACCACGCGGCTGTTCACAAAACGCCCGTAGAACTGGCGCCGATATTCCTTGCTTTGGCCTAGGCAGCGGATGAACTCGCGCATCGAGATTTGGCCTTGGCGCAGCTGGGTGGCCTCCACCGGGCAGACCACCTGGGAATAGCCCTTCGCGATGTCGCGCTCGAACACCTGCCGGTAGGCAGCGCGGACCACCTCGGCCTTCTGGGCTCCGCTCATGGCGGGCCGCATGATGAATCGCTGGGATCCCTCGGAAGCCAGGGCGTAGATGGCCGGCAACTGGAGGCCCTGGTTCACGGGGCTGCCGAGGCGCTGGCGGGCCGACGGGGTGGGAACCTCCAGCTCTTTCAAGAGCACGTTGAAGCAATCGATCACCAATTGGCGCGCTTGGGGCTCATCCTTGAACAGCCCTGCAGCGGCGGCGCGCATCTCCTGCAGAGCCACATTCGTGGCGCTGAGGGAGCAGGCCTGCTCAAGGATGTCGCGGAGGCCGCGGGTGTTCACCGCCAGGATGCTCGGATCGCCGGCCACCACCGCATAACCCACGTAGCGCAGGAACCAGGCCAGGTCACGGATCGACTTCTTCATCCGCTCGGTGCCGTAGCGGCCGACGCTGATCGGATTGAAGCCAGTGGGCAGAATCACCCGCACGTCGGCATCACCACCGGGGCCTTCGAGCAGCCTGGTGACCAGGTTGCCGCGGCTCGCTTCGGCGCCCGTGAAGGTCTGCACGGATTTCTGGAAGGCCGTCTGATCGGCCGCCAGGGGCGTGACAGCCGCGCCGACGCTCAGGGGCGCATCCAGATAGGAGAGGGGAGTGCCACCGGCAAAGATGCGGTTGGCGGCGCGGGCAACGATGGCATCGGCATTGGCCGAAATGCGGCGTGCTGCTTCAACGCGGATCTGGCCGCTCTGGAAGAAGGTGATCAGGGAGTCCAGTTCCCCGCCGTCCGGAAAACGGTCCTGCTGCTCCGCCCGACGGACGCTGGAAAGCGGCAGGGTGTCGTAACGCTGGGGGCTGACCCTGGTGCTGCCGCTGCTGGCGGTCACGGTCATGAACGGGAGCGAGCCGGGCTCCGGCACCCTACGGCTGGCCCCACGGTGGTTCGGGGGGGCATGAACAAATGTTTGCAGCGCCGGGGCCCGGGGCCGCAAGAACGGCCCGGGCCGTGAAATGCTCGCCGAAACGAGTCTCCAGCCCCGCCCGATGTCGAGCGAGCTTCCCGGATCCAACACCGGCTTCCCGGCGAGTCCCCCCCCCCACAGTCC
>JBAXOO010000515.1:0-1631 GCA_037133235.1 Cyanobium sp. ELA507 | reverse complement strand
GGCGCCTGCTGGCCGAGTCCACGGCCACGGTGTTCAACCTCGACAAGATGGGCTATGCCAGCGACCTCAGCGGCATCGAGCGCTTGGGGGCCCAGGCAACCGAGCGCCACCACCTGCTGCGCGTGGATCTCACCGATGCGGCAGCAACGGCGAAGGCGGTGCAGGCCGCCGATCCGGATCTGGTGCTGCATCTGGCGGCCGAAAGCCACGTGGACCGCTCGATTGATGGGCCCAGCGCCTTCATCGAGAGCAATGTGACCGGCACCTTCAACCTGCTCCAGGCGGTGCGCAGCCACTGGGAGGCCCTTCCGGCTGAGCGCCAGGCCGGCTTCCGGCTGCACCACATCAGCACCGATGAGGTCTTCGGCTCCCTTGGGGCCACGGGGCGGTTCTCGGAAACCACCCCTTACGACCCCCGCAGCCCCTATTCGGCCAGCAAGGCCGCCAGCGATCACCTGGTGAGCGCCTGGCACCACACCTACGGCCTGCCGGTGGTGCTCACGAACTGCTCCAACAATTACGGCCCCTGGCAGTTCCCCGAGAAGCTGATCCCCGTGGTGATCCTCAAGGCGGCGGCCGGGGAGCCCATACCCCTTTACGGCGATGGCGCCAATGTGCGCGACTGGCTCTACGTGGAGGATCACGTGGACGCCCTGCTGCTGGCCGCGACCCGGGGGGAGCTGGGCCGCAGCTACTGCGTGGGGGGCCACGGCGAGCGCACCAATCAAGAGGTGGTGGAAGCGATCTGCGCCCTGCTGGATGAACGGCGACCTGGCGGAGCCCCCCACAGCGATCTAATCACGCCGGTCAAGGACCGCCCCGGCCACGACCGCCGCTACGCGATTGATCCCACCCGCATCAGCACCGAATTGGGCTGGCAGCCGCGCCACAACTTCAAGCAGGGGCTTGCCGCCACGGTGGATTGGTACCTCGCCAACCTCGCCTGGTGTGAGGCGGTGCGTCAGCGGGCCGGCTATGGCGGGGGGCGGCTCGGCCAGGGCTGAGCCATCCCGCTGCCCCTCCGCCACCAGCGGGACCCAGCCCAGGCCCTACGGTGCAGCCGATCCGTCCCTTACCGGCCCGGCCGGCCCCTGCCTTGTCCCTGCGGCTCACCAACACCCTCACCCGGGCCAAGGCCGAGTTCGTGCCGATCCAAGCCGGCAAGGTGTCGATCTACTGCTGCGGCGTCACGGTCTACGACCTCTGCCACCTGGGCCACGCCCGCAGCTACATCGTTTGGGATGTGCTGCGGCGCTACCTGATCTGGCGGGGGTATCAGGTGACCTTCGTGCAGAACTACACCGACATCGACGACAAGATCCTGGCCCGGGCCGCGGCCGAAGGCAGCTCGATGGAGGCGGTGAGCGAACGCAACATTGAGGCCTTCGTAGCCGACATGGCCGCCCTCAACATCCTGCCGGCCGACCGAATGCCGCGGGCCACCCGCAGCCTTGATGCGATCCGCGCCCTGATTGGCGAACTGGAGACCAAGGGCGCCGCCTATTCCATCGATGGCGATGTCTATTTCGCCGTGCTGAAGCACCAGGGCTACGGCAAACTCTCGGGCCGTGACCTCGACGAGCAGCAGGACAACGCCGCCGGCCGCGTGGCCAGTGCCGAGGAGGCCCGCA
>JBAXOO010000514.1:0-1631 GCA_037133235.1 Cyanobium sp. ELA507 | reverse complement strand
GGCGCCTGCTGGCCGAGTCCACGGCCACGGTGTTCAACCTCGACAAGATGGGCTACGCCAGCGACCTCAGCGGCATCGAGCGCTTGGGGGCCCAGGCGGCCGAGCGCCACCACCTGCTGCGCGTGGATCTCACCGATGCGGCAGCCACGGCGGAGTCGGTGCGGGTGGCCAATCCGGATCTGGTGCTGCACCTGGCGGCCGAAAGCCATGTGGACCGCTCGATTGATGGGCCCAGCGCCTTCATCGAGAGCAACGTGACCGGCACCTTCAACCTGCTCCAGGCGGTGCGCAGTCACTGGGAGGCCCTCCCGGCCGAGCGCCAGGCCGGCTTCCGGCTGCACCACATCAGCACCGATGAGGTGTTCGGCTCCCTTGGGGCCACAGGGCGCTTCTCGGAGACCACCCCCTACGACCCCCGCAGCCCCTATTCGGCCAGCAAGGCGGCGAGCGATCACCTGGTGAATGCCTGGCACCACACCTACGGCCTGCCGGTGGTGCTCACCAACTGCTCCAACAACTACGGCCCCTGGCAGTTCCCCGAGAAGCTGATCCCGGTGGTGATCCTCAAGGCGGCGGCCGGCGAGCCGATTCCGCTGTATGGCGATGGCGCCAATGTGCGCGACTGGCTCTATGTGGAAGACCACGTGGACGCCCTGCTGCTGGCCGCGACCCGGGGGGAGCTGGGCCGCAGCTACTGCGTGGGGGGCCATGGCGAGCGCACCAATAAAGAGGTGGTGGAAGCGATCTGCGCCCTGCTGGATGAACGCCGCCCCGGCAGTGCTCCCCACAGCAACCTGATCACCCCGGTCAAGGACCGCCCCGGCCACGACCGCCGCTACGCCATTGATCCAACCCGCATCAGCACCGAACTCGGCTGGCAGCCCCGCCACAACTTCGAGCAGGGGCTGGCCGCCACGGTGGATTGGTACCTCGCCAACCTCGACTGGTGTGAGGCGGTGCGTCAGCGGGCCGGCTACGGCGGCGGGCGGCTCGGCCAGGGCTGAGCCATCCCGCAACCCTTCCGCCACCAGCGGGACCCAGCCCGGGCCTTACGGTGCAACCGATCTCTCCCTTACCGGCCCGGCCGGCCCCTGCCTTGACCCTGCGGCTCACCAACACCCTCACCCGGGCCAAGGCCGAGTTCGTGCCGCTAGAAGCCGGCAAGGTGTCGATCTACTGCTGCGGCGTCACGGTCTACGACCTCTGCCACCTGGGCCACGCCCGCAGCTACATCGTTTGGGATGTGCTGCGGCGCTACCTGATCTGGCGGGGGTATCAGGTGACCTTCGTGCAGAACTACACCGACATCGACGACAAGATCCTGGCCCGGGCCGCGGCCGAGGGCAGCACGATGGAGGCGGTGAGCGAACGCAACATCGAGGCCTTCGTGGCCGACATGGCCGCCCTCAACATCCTGCCGGCCGACCGGATGCCGCGGGCCACCCGCAGCCTTGATGCGATCCGCGTCCTGATCGGCGAACTGGAGGCCAAGGGCGCCGCCTATTCCGTCGATGGCGATGTCTATTTCGCCGTGCTCAAACACCAGGGGTACGGCAAACTCTCGGGCCGTGACCTAGACGAGCAGCAGGACAACGCCGCCGGCCGCGTGGCCAGTGCCGAGGAGGCCCGCA
>JBAXOO010000513.1:0-1642 GCA_037133235.1 Cyanobium sp. ELA507 | reverse complement strand
CTGGCCAGCCCGTCGGAGGGAGCCCGCATCGCCCATGGCTCCAGCTGGCATCAGGGCTATCGGGCCGCCCTGGAGAAGGCCCTGGAACTGGTGGAGAGCGGCGAGCTGAGCAAGCTGGTGCTGGCGGTGCGCCAGCAGCTGCTGCTCGATCGCCCTCTGGAGCCCCTCAGCCTGTTGCGCCATCTGCGCCGCAGCCAGAGCGGCAGCTGTCGCTTCCTGTGGCAGCAATCCGCCGCCGAAGCCCTGCTGGGGGCCTCCCCCGAACGGCTGCTCACCGTGCGCCAGGGACAGCTGCGCTGTGATGCCCTGGCCGGCACCGCTCCCCTGGGCGAGGCGGCGGCGGAGCTGCTGCACTCCCAGAAGGACCGCCACGAACACGAGCTGGTGGTCGAAACGATCACTGCGGTGCTGCAGCGGCTGGGCCTGGAGCCACGGCGCCCCCGCCATCCACGGCTGGCGCGCCATGGCTCCCTCGTTCACCTGCACACCCCCATCACCGCCTCCCTGGCGGAGCACCAGCCCCTGGCCCTGGCCGAGGCGCTCCATCCCACCCCGGCGGTGGCCGGCCTGCCGCGGCGCGAGGCGATGGCCTGGCTGCGCAGCCTCGAACCGTTCGAGCGGGGCTACTACGCCGCGCCGATCGGCTGGATCGACAGCGAAGGCGACATCGACCTGCGGGTGGCGATCCGCAGTGGCATCCTGCGCGGCCGGCAACTGGAACTCACCGCCGGCGCCGGCCTGGTGCGGGGCTCCAGGCCGGAGCGGGAGCTGCAGGAAGTGGCCCTGAAGCTGGGGGTGCTGCAACAGCAGCTGAACCTGCCGGCCTCAGCGCGACTGAGCTGAAACGTCGAGGCCCTGCTCAGGGATGGGGCGAGCGCTGGGATTGGGCCGAAGCCGAGGAGCCTGAAGGCCGCACCTCGCCCAGACAGATCCAATCCATCCCCACGCGCTGTCGTTCCAGCACCGACACCGGCCAGGCACCAACCCCGGGGAATCGGGACCTGATCGTCGTGCAGCGGGTCAGGGTCTGGACCGAGGCGAGCGGCGCGATGATCTGCGGCCGCGTCCACTTCTGACGGGCTGCCATCAACTCGAGGAAAGAGATGGGATACAGACGGGGATAGTCGTGGAGAACGATTCCCATGGCGGCATCATCCACCACCAGCTGGGACAGGGCGGTCTTCAAGGGTGGGCGCAGCCGGCGGAAATTGGAGGCAGGGGTGTGCTTGGCCGCCTGCCATGTAGCCAGGGAAGTACTCACACCCACATAGCCGATGCGATACCAAGGAGCAATCACCCCATAGGCCAGACCCAGGCTCACCAGGCCGGCCGCCCCGTAGCTCAGCAACAGGAGCCGGGCCCCAAACGAGATCACAGGGGGGCGATAGGGCGTCAGCACCCACAACACGGCCAGTCCATACCAGGAGACGGCCACATACGAGATGCTCCGATAAAAGGCATCTTGATGGTCGAGCCCCATCAGCACAGGGCCAGGCAGCAGTACCAGCAACAACACTAGGCGAGGCATCATCTGCCGCCAGGATGGCCATCCCTTGCGCCACGGAGCCATCAGAGAGAGACCACAGAGGGTACCCATTCAGAGGGCGGGAAAGCCCACCGCGAACTTCATCCCTGCTGAACC
>JBAXOO010000512.1:0-1642 GCA_037133235.1 Cyanobium sp. ELA507 | reverse complement strand
TGGCACCGGCACGCTTGGCTGCTGTCGTGATGGTGTCCCTGAGGAAAGCTTCGTCGTCGAGCCGCGAACTGTCGCAGTCGTAAAGCTCGAGGATGCAGTGTTTCCCTACCGCGTCTGTGAGGTCGGGCGTGGTCGAGGAGGTGGGCTGGGTAGCGGCTCCACTCCATCCCGGATTGGGGTGGAGGCAGGACAGGCTCTGGTTCATCGAATCCGAGAGAACAGCATCTCACCATAGGGGCAAAAGTGCCTGGCTCCGCTGAGATCCTTTCCAAGTGGTGTGGCCTGTGATCCATTGGCCCCATCCGGCAGGCTGCTGCCAGGCTCCCCAGGACTGGGCTCCCCATGCCTTCATGCCTCCTGCAGGCTGCCCTGTTCGATTCGCACCACCTGGGCGGCGCTCCGCCAGCCGCCACTGAAGGCGTCGAGGTGGGTGGCGCTCACCAGGCACTGGTGCCCCTCCCCCACGGCCTCCAGCAGCAGGTGCTGGCGGCGTTGGTCGAGCTCGGCGAGCACGTCGTCGAGGAGGAGAAGGGGCGGCTCCCCCACCACCTGCCCGACCAGCTCCAGCTCAGCCAGTTTGAGGGCGAGCACCAGGGTGCGCTGTTGGCCCGCCGAGCCATAACGGCGGGCGGGGGTCCCCCCCAGCAGCAGCGCGACCTCATCCCGCTGCGGCCCCACCAGGCACTGCCCGAGCCGCGCCTCGTCGCTCCGTTGCTGCTGGAGTTGCTCGCTGAGGGCCTGGCGCCAGGCTTCCTCCTCCTGGTCTTCCGCCACCGGCTCCAGCCGTGTGCCGCTGCGGTAGGCCAGGTCCAGGGGTTCTCCCCCACCCCCCAGCTGCGCCTGCCAGGCCTGGGCCAGGGGGTTGAGGCGGGCGAGGGCCCGTCGCCGGCGGCGGTGCAGCCGCGTTCCCACCAGGGCCATCTGCTGGTCAAAGGCATCCAGCACGGCGTCCCGCTGCCCCGCCCCAAGGCCGCGGCGCAGCAGCTGGCTGCGCTGCCGCAGCAAACGCCCATACCGGCTTAGCAGGGCCCCGTAGACGGGCTCCAGCTGCAGCACCACCCGGTCGAGCCACTGGCGCCGCAGGGCCGGCTCGCCCCGCACCAGCTCCAGATCGAGGGCGCTGAAGCCCACGCAGCGCAGGGGACCGATCAGGTCGAGTTGGCGCTCCAGGGTGCGGCCGTTGCGAAGGGCTTGGCGACCACCCTGTCGCCTCAGCTCCAGCTCCAGTAGGTCGCCTCCGTCGGTCATGGCCCGGAGTCGGCTGACGGGCTCCCCATGGCGGATCAGGTCACGATCGCTGCTGCAGCGGTGCGAGCGAAGGCTGGTGAGCAATTCGACCCCCTCCAGCAGGTTCGACTTGCCTTCGCCATTGGCGCCGATCACCAGCAGCCGTGGCGCTTCCAGGGCCAGCTGCAGTCCGCGGATGTTGCGGAAGTGCAATAGCTCCAGGCGATGCAGCCGGATGGATCTGGGGCGGTGAGCGGTTAAGGTACGACCATCAGGTTCGGTCGGATTCCCTGGGTCCGCCCCCGTTCCTGGCACGTCGCCCTGGTGTCGGACTCGGGCTGGGCATGTAGCTCAGTTGGATAGAGCATCAGATTCCGGTTCTGAGGGTCGGGGGTTCGAGTCCCTCCATGCTCGT
>JBAXOO010000511.1:0-1652 GCA_037133235.1 Cyanobium sp. ELA507 | reverse complement strand
GTGAACAGCAGGTCGGCGTAGGTGTCGCCCTGGGGGGCATGGAGCACGTAGTGCACCCCCTCCATGGAGGCGGCGATTCGCATGGCTCCCACGTGGGGCGGGCCTTCGTAGGTCCAGAGGGTGAGTTCCATGGGGTCGGGCGCAGGGGGGGATGGGTGGAAAGAACGCGGTGAAGGCCCTGGGCAAGGTCGCCGGAGCTTTCGGGATGGAGGGTCGAATCCGGTGGGCTGGGATGGGTTGCCGTGGGGCAGCCGCCTAGGGATCAGGGGGCGGGCCCGGGGCCCGCAGCTAGGCCCGTCGGCTCAGGAGAAAGCCAACAGGGCCCGGCGGCTGAGCGGCCGAGCAAAGAGCTCGGCGAGATCACCGGCCTGGTCGCAGCCGTGGATGGGGCTGAACACCAGCTCGATCGACCACTTGGTGGCGATGCCCTCGGCCTCGAGGGGATTGGCCAGGCCGAGGCCGCAGACCACCAGATCGGGCCGCTCGCTGCGCACCCGCTCCAGCTGCAGCTCCACGTCCTGCCCTTCGCAGATGCGGGTGCCTCCAGGCAGCAGGGCCAGGTCGGCCGCCATCAGCTGCCGATCGAGGTAGGGCACCCCCACCTCCACCAGCTCCATGCCGCACTCGCGGCTCAGGAAGCGGGCCAGGGGGATTTCCATCTGGGAATCGGGCAGCAGGAAAAGCCGCTTGCCGGCCAGCCGCTCCCGGTGGGGGGCCAGGGCGCGGCGCCCCCGCTCCACCAGCGGATCCAGTACGGCCGACACCGGCTCGCCAGCGATCCCGAAGGCCGCCGCCGCCGCCGCCATCCAGGCGGCACTGCCCTCCACCCCGAAGGGATAGGGGGCCTCGATCAGCTGGGCGCCCCGATGCACCAGGGCCCTAGCCGTGTCACTGAGGAAGGGCTGGGCCAACAGCACCCGGGTGCCCTTGCCCACCGGCGGCAGCTCGGTGGAACGGCGGGGCGGCAGGCTGCGCACCACGGGCAGGCCCATCCGCCCAAACAGGGCCATGAAGCGATCTTCGACCGCATCGGCCAGGGTGCCCACGATCAGCAGCTGCTCCTCGTCGCTGCTCGGCAGGAGGGGCAGCAGGGACATCAGGGCCTGGTCTTCGCCCTGGGTGAAGGTGGTTTCGATGCCGCTGCCCGAATAATTGAGCACCCGCACCCTGCCGCGGTGGCTGTGGGTGAGGCGTTCGGCGGCCTTGGCCAGATCGAGCTTGATCACCTCACTCGGGCAGGAGCCCACCAGAAACAGGGTGCGGATCTCGGGACGCCGTTCCAACAGGTCGCCCACCAGCCGGTCGAGTTCCTCGTTGGCATCGGCCAGGCCAGCCAGGTCCCGCTCGCCGAGGATTGCGGTGCCGAAGCGGGGCTCGGCGAAAATCATCACGCCGGCGGCACTCTGCACCAGGTGGGCACAGGTGCGGGATCCCACCACCAGGAAGAAGGCATCCGGCATGCGGCGGTGCAGCCAAACGATCGAGGTGAGGCCGCAGAAAACCTCCCGCTGGCCGTTTTCCCGGATCACTTGGGGCGGGGCAGCCGGGCCGGCTTGGAGATCAGAAACGGCCACAGGGGCGGGCGACGAAACCATGGGGGGAGGAACTCCCGGCCGAACCCATCAGGGATAGCGGGGCCGGCGGGGTAGAGG
>JBAXOO010000510.1:0-1662 GCA_037133235.1 Cyanobium sp. ELA507 | reverse complement strand
CGCCAAGCCCCACGAACACGGCCACGGCCGCCAGGCTGGGCAGGGCGAGCAGGCCGGTACCGCGACCTTCACGCAGGCCGGTGCGCACGGCGGTGAGCAGCAGCGCCAGGCCCGCCAGCAGCCCGGGTACCCCCGCTTCCACGAGCAGTTCGAGCGGGATTGAATAGGCGCTCAGGGCGTTGAACTTGGGCTGCTGGTAGAGCGGATAGATCAAGTTGAAGGCCGTGTTGCCCGGCCCGATGCCCAGCCAAGGACGGTCCTGAACCATCGCCAGGGCCGAGGTCCAGACGTTGATGCGGAAGTTGTTGGAGCTGTCCTCGCGGCCGGCCACCAGGCTCATCACCCGCACCCGCAGGGGCTCCACCTGGGTGACGAGCACCACCAATGCCACGGCACTGCCAAGCAGCAGCAGCAGGGGCAGGGTGCGGCGCCAGAAGGGGGGCCAGTGGCGGGTCTGGCGCATCGCCAGCAGCAGGCCCAACAGGCCCAGGGAGGCCACCATCCCCATCCAGGCGCCGCGGCTATAGGTGAGCACCAGGGCCATGATCCCCAGCACCAACGAGGCCAGGGCAAAGAGGCGCTGCGGCAGCCCTCTCCAGCGCAGCAGGGCCACCACCGCCAGGGGGAGGATCGGCAGGAGGTAGCCCCCCAGCAGGTTGGGGTTGTCGAGGGTGCTGTAGATCCGCACCGTGCCTTCGGCCACCGAGTTGTTGTCCGACCAGCGGGCCAGTTCGCCCGAATCGGCATAGAGCTGGCGGATGCCGATCACGCTGGTGAGCAGCTCCCCGGCCAGCAGGGCGGCCACCAGGCGGTCCCACCAGAGGGGGCTGCTGGCGAGCAGTTGGCGAATCAGGGCATAGACCCCCAGGTAGCTGGTGAGCTTCATCAGCCCCTTGGCGGCGGCCATCGGCACCGGCGAGAAGCCGGTAGCCAGGAGCGCGACCGCCAGCACCACCAGCAGGGCCAGGTTGATCGGGCCGATCCGGCCGGGCGGGGTGCGCAGGGCCCACAGCACCCAGAGCAGGGAGCAGGCGGCGATCAGCAGGCTCAGGCCGCCGCGGGTCACCACCGGCAGGACCGCCATCAGGGCGCAGAGCACGGCTCCGGAAATCTGGGGCAGGTGCTGGCTAAGGGCACCGGCGGGCCAACCGCCCAGCAGGCCCTGCCAGCGCAGCAGCAGGGGGGTGGGTGCGGGGGTGAGCACGATCAGCCGCTGGCGGAGTTGGGCCGATTATCGGTGCCCCCCAGCGCCGCCTCCAGGTCCTGCAGCGTGGGCACCGTTTCGCGGTTGCGCTGATAGAGCACCCGGTAAACCGGTAGCCCCTGGGCCAGCACATGGCGCTCCCGTTCGGTCGGCACCGGTAGCGGGTTACAGGCCAGCCAGGGACGCCGGTCTGCGGCCGGTCGGCTGAAGCAGCCGCTGGCCTCGCAGAGGGCCACCATCGGTTCGATCACCGCCGCCACATCGCTCTGAAGCAGCAGCGATCCCCCCTCCGGCAGGGCGGTGGCCAGCGCCCGCAGCAGGGGGGGCTGCAGCACCCGGCGCTTGTGGTGGCGGCTCTTGAACCAGGGGTCGGGGAATTGCACCGTGACCCAGGCCAGCAACCCCGGGGGCAGGGCCTCCAGCCAGGTCTCCAGGCTCACGTTGGCGTTGCAATACAG
>JBAXOO010000509.1:0-1664 GCA_037133235.1 Cyanobium sp. ELA507 | reverse complement strand
AGCATCGTGCGCTCGAACATGCGCCCGATCTCCTCGGTTTCGCTCTTGAGCATGGTGGTCTGGTTGGCCACCCCAAGGCGGGTGAGGTCGCGGTCGGGATCGAAGCCGGGAGAACTGGCCTTGGCGAAGCGGGCCATGAAGGCCTCCCGAGAGGCGGCCCGCTCGGCGGGATCGGCAGCGGCGACACCGGCGGCCAGGATGTAATCGCAGACCATCTGGGCCTCGGCCAGGTCGAGCACCACCAGGTAGGTGCCTGCAAACGAGCTGGTGGCCAGGGTTTCCTCGTGCTTCACCTTGCCGTGGATGATCGAGGTGAAGGCCTGCTTCTTGTGCTTCTCCACCGTGTTCCACACCTTCGAGACCCAGGGGCAGGTGGTGTCCACGATGTGGCAGCCCCGCTCGTTGAGCAGCTGCATCTCCTGCACCGTGGCCCCGAAGGCCGGCAGGATCACCACGTCACCGGTGGCCACCTCGGAGAAATCCTTCACGCCGTCATCCACCGGGATGAACAGCACGTCCATCTCGCGAAGGTGGTCGTTCACCGAAGGGTTGTGGATGATCTCGTTGGTGATCCAGATGCGCTCGGTGGGGTAATGGCGGCGGGTTTCGTAGGCCATCGCCACGGCCCGCTCCACGCCCCAACAGAAACCAAAGGCCTCCGCCAGCCGCACCGTGAGCCGCCCTTCCCGCAACTCCTGACCATTGGTGCGCAGGCTGGCGATCAGATCGCTCTGGTAGGCGGTCTGGAGGCTGCCGGCCACCTCCTCCCCCAGGCCGAAACCGCGGCGGTTGTAACGCTCGGAATGGTGCAGCGAGCGTTTGAAGGCACGGGTATCCATGGCGGCAGGCCCATCTGTGCCGACTCTATGGGGGCCACCCTTGATCAGGCCGGCTGGCGCTCCAATACCGTGGCCAGCCCCAGCCAGTGCACAGCCTTGGCCGTGAAGCGATAGCGGCAGGGCAGCACCTCCACCCCGGCGGCCAGGGCCTGGCGAAAGAGCTCGCCATAGCGGGGATCGGCGGAATCACCCGGGGCGAAGCGGGTCACATCGCCGCGGCTGAGGCAGGGCAGCAACACCGCCCGCGCCTCGGGAAGCAGGGCGGCGAGTTCCACGAGGTGCTTCTGACCCCGCTCGGTCACGGTGTCGGGAAAGAGGGCCAGCTCGCCGTCGGTCCAGGTGGTGTTCTTCACTTCCAGATAGATCGGCCGTGGATCGGCCGGCGGGGTGCCATCGGGGCCCGGGGCCGGCGTGAGCAGCAGGTCGATGCGGCTGCGCCGCCCCTCGCCGTAGGGCACTTCGGCGCTTATCGCCGCGATCGGCCCCAACCAGGGCTCCAACAGGCCCGCTTCGATCGTGGCCCGCACCAAGCGGTTCGGCAGGGCCGTATTGATCCCCACCCAGATCGGTGCGCCATCGGCGCCGGTGGTTTCGGCCTGCTCCCAGGTCCAGGCGAGCTTGCGGGTGGGGGAGGGGGCGTGGCGCAGCCGCACCCGGCCGCCCGGATGAAGCACGCCGGTCATCGGGCCGGTGTTGGCACAGTGCACCGTGACCACCTGGCCATCGGCCAGCTGCACATCGGCCAGGAAACGCTTGTAGCGCTTCAGCAAGACCCCTTCCACCAGGGGTTCGAGGGCCAGCACGGGGAGGGGGGTGGCAGAGACC
>JBAXOO010000508.1:0-1668 GCA_037133235.1 Cyanobium sp. ELA507 | reverse complement strand
GCACCACGGCCAGGACGCCGCCACCTACGCCGCTTTTGGCCGGCATGCCAACGTCATGGAGCCACTGGCCGGCGTAGTCGTACATGCCGCAGGTGCCCATCAGGGCCAGCATCTGGATGGCGATGTCGGCGTTGAGGGGTTCGGCGCCGCTGATCGGGTTGCGACCCTGGCAGGCCAGGCTGGCGGCCATGATCGCCAGATCCCTGCAGCTCACAGCGATGGCGCACTGGCGGAAGTAGAGATCGAGGCCGCCTTCCGGATTCGATTCGATCACGTTGAAGTTGCGCAGCAGGTGGCTGATCGCTCGGTTGCGGTGTCCTGTGTCCCGTTCGGACACGTAGACGTTCTGATCAATGTGAAGTTCCCGGCCGGCCAGCTCGGAGAGGAAGGCGAGCAGGGTGACCTCGGCCGCTTCGGGATCGTGCTGCCAGATCTGGGCGGAAGTGGCGATCGCACCGGCGTTGATCATCGGATTGCGGGGGATGCCGCTGTCCGGATCGAGGCTGATGGCGTTGAAGGCTTCGCCGGAGGGCTCCACGCCCACCTTGGTCTGCATATGCTCGCGACCCAGAAGTTTGAGCGCCAGTCCATAGGCGAAGGGCTTTGAGATCGACTGGATCGTGAAGTCCTTGTCGCTGTCACCCACCGCATAGATGTGGCCATCGGCCGTGGCCACCACGATGCCAAAATCCTCTGGATCGGCTTTGGCCAGTTCGGGGATGTAGTCGGCAACCTTTCCCTCCCTGCTACCAGAGAGGCGAGCATGCACTTCCTCGATCAGATTCTGGATCGCCGTTGCCGTGAATTCGGTATTGGACATTTGCCGGGGATTATTGTGTCGATCTCATCCCGCTTTTCCGTTCCTGCCTGTAACGATTGTTACCCTGGCCTCATCCCGGTGTCAGGCTCGGGGTCGGCAGGAGCGCCGCCGCTGGTCCGCCTGGGCGTACACCTTGGCGGGCACCGGACGCAGGTCCCACACCAGGCCAAGTTTCGCCAGAACCAGCAGGGTGAGATAGGTAATGTCGATCTCCCACCAGTAGATCCCCTGGCGGCAACTCGACTGGTAATGGTGATGGTTGTTGTGCAAACCCTCCCCTAGGGTGATCAGCGCCAGCAGCAGGTTGTTGCGGCTGTCGTCCCCGGTTTCGAAGCGCTGGCTGCCGAAGACATGGGAGAGGGAATTGATGGTGTAGGTGCCGTGATAGAGCAGCACCGTGGAAACGAAGAACCCCCACACCAGCATCTGCGCGCCCGAGGTGGGCCGGCCGGCCTCCGCCAGCACCCTGCCCAGGGCGAAGGTGGCGGTTCCCAGCAGGGCAGGACTGATCAGCGACCAGCGATCGATGAACACGAGTTCGGGAAAGCGGGCGTAATCGCGAATCCCCGCAAGGTTGTCGCGGCGGTTGTCGGGGTGGAGAAACCAGCCCATGTGCGACCAGAAAAAGCCGTAATGCCGCGGTGAGTGGGGATCGTGTTCGGTGTCCGAATTGGCGTGGTGGTGGCGATGGGTGGCGGCCCACCAGAGCGGGCCGAGCTGGGCCGAGGAGGTGGCGAGCACGGCCAGCAGGAATTGGAAGATGCGGCTGGTGCGGAAGGTGCGGTGCGCGAAATAGCGGTGATAGGCGGCCGTGACGCCGAACATGCGGATGGCATAGGAGGCCAGAC
>JBAXOO010000507.1:0-1669 GCA_037133235.1 Cyanobium sp. ELA507 | reverse complement strand
TCCCCCAGCTGCTGGAAACCGGCGCCGAGATGGTGCTGGCCAACACCTATCACCTCTCTCTCCAGCCCGGCGAGGCGGTGGTGGCCGAGGCCGGCGGGTTGCACCGCTTCATGGGTTGGCAGGGGCCGCTGCTCACCGATTCCGGCGGCTTCCAGGTGTTCAGCCTCGGCGCCATCAACCGCATCGACGACCAGGGGGTGGTGTTCCGCTCCCCCCGCGATGGCGCCCGCATTGAGCTCACGCCGGAGCGCTCGATGGCGATCCAGATGGCCCTCGGGGCCGATGTGGCCATGGCCTTCGACCAGTGCCCCCCCTACCCGGCCAGCGAGGCCGACGTGGCGGCCGCCTGCCGCCGCACCCACGCCTGGCTGGAGCGCTGCGTAGCGGTGCATGACCGCCGGGATCAGGCCCTGTTCGGGATCGTGCAGGGGGGCTGCTACCCGGCGCTGCGGGCGGAATCGGCCCGGGTGGTGGCCGGCTTCGACCTGCCGGGCATCGCGGTGGGAGGGGTGAGCGTGGGCGAGCCGGTGGAGGAGATGCACCGCATCGTGCGGCAGGTGGGGCCGCTGCTACCGGAGGCGAAACCCCACTACCTGATGGGGGTGGGCAGCCTGCGGGAGATGGCGATCGCCGTGGCCCAGGGCTTCGATTTGTTCGATTGCGTGCTGCCCACCCGCCTCGGCCGCCACGGCACGGCGCTGGTGGGTGGCGAGCGCTGGAATCTCCGCAATGCCCGCTTCCGCCACGACCACACCCCCCTCGATCCCACCTGCCCCTGCCTGGCCTGCCGCCTGCACAGCCGCGCCTACCTGCACCACCTGATCCGCTGCGGGGAGATGCTCGGCCGCAGCCTGCTCAGCCTCCACAACCTCACCACCCTGCTGCGCTTCACCACCGCGATGGGCCAGGCGATCCGCGACGGTTGTTTTGCCGAGGATTTCGCCCCCTGGGAGCAGGACTCTCCGGCGGCGCACACATGGCATTCTCCATCGGTGCCAATGGGCTGAGCGTGGCATCGCCGGAGCATCGGTCCGGATCCAGAGCCCGCGACTACCCTTTCTAAAGTGAAAGTTGAGGCGTGAACCGGATGAACTTCACTTTGGAGTGCGAACAAGAAGTTGATGGGCGCTGGATCGCTGAGGTGCCTGAGTTGCCGGGTGTGCTTTCGTATGGCGAATCAGCTTTGGATGCGATGGCCAAAGCTGAAGTGCTGGCACTTCGCGTGATTGCCGACCAGCTTGAAAACGGCGAGTCAGAGCCAGTCAGTATCAGCTTCTCTCTTCCAGTTTTGGTATGAGCAAATGGCCTTCCCTCAAGGCCAAGCGAGTCCTGGCTGCTCTGCAGTCCATTGGCTGGAGGGTGAAGCGGCAAACGGGATCTCACAAGACCCTCTCTCGTGATCGCTATCCCGATTTCACATTCGCATTCCACGATGGCGAGGAGATTGGTCCACGAATGCTGGCCCGTATCGCAAAACATACGGGTCTTGAGCCAGGTGACCTTTGAGTCGCCCTCAGTTCGGCTAGCAGAAAAGTCAAGTGGGCAGTTCATCATTTCCCCTCTGCGTTCTCAATCCAGACGGTTTGTTTACCAATAAGGGGTGGCGACGTGGCGTCGACCAACCCCTAGGCCTCGGGCCCCGGATTGGCCGCAGCGATCGACGATGTAA
>JBAXOO010000506.1:0-1672 GCA_037133235.1 Cyanobium sp. ELA507 | reverse complement strand
CCACCACCCCGCGGCCGGGGCTTGCGGGGGGGCGTGGATGGGCGGGTGACTCCACCAGGGGTTGCCGCTGCAGCAGGGCCTCGATCCGATCGAGGCTCACCTGACCCGTCTGGAAACTGTTGAGGGTGAAGCCCAGCAGGGCGGTGGGGAAGACCAGCCTCTCGACATAGAGAATCAAGGCGATCAGGTCGCCAATGCTGAGTCGGCCGCTTTCTAGCTGGCCGCTGCCCACCGCCAGCAGCAACAGCAGGCTGATGGAGGCGATCCCCTCCAGCAGGGGGAAGAGGGTGCTGCGGGTACGGCCCAGGTTGAGGGCGGCGTCGCGGTAGAGGCGGTTGCGGCCCTCGAAGGCCTCCTGCTCCATCACCTCCTGGCCATAGATCTTGATCGCCCCGATCCCGGAGAGGTCCTCCTGGATCAGGTCACTGAGCTGGGCCAGGGCCTCCTGCTGGCGTCGCTGCTGCTTCATCATGCGGCCGCCGAACAGGCGCACCGTGAACAGCATGAGGGGATAGAGCCCCAAGGCTGCCAGGGTGAGCAACGGATCGATCGCCACCATGGCTGGCACCGTGAGGGCGTAGGCCAGGGCGGTGTTGGTGAGGCTGAGCACGGCGAAGCCCAGCAGCCGCCGCACGTTTTCCACATCGCTGGTGGCCCGGCTGATCACTTCGCCGCTGCCGGTGCTCTGCACCCAGCCCGGCTCCTGCCGCAGCAGGTGATCAAAAATCTGCTGCTTGAGGTCGGCCTCCACCTGCCGGCCCACACCAAACACCAGCATCCGCGACACCAACCGCGCCGCTCCCATCAGGGTGGCCACGCTGAGGATCAACGCCGCCCCGCCCAGCACATCGCGGAGGGCAAAACCGCTGTGCAGCCCATCCACGGCCCGCCGCACCAGCAGCGGCAGGCTCACCCCCAGCAGATTGACCACCACCAAGGCGGCGGCGCCAAGGGCCACATCCCGCCGGTGGGGCTTGAGGTAATGGAGGATTCGTTGCAGCCGCGGGGGGAGCATCGCCTCAAGCCAGCGGGGGTAGGCGCCTAACCTACGCAGCCCCATCGGTCGGCCATGGACGAGCAGAGCCATCCCCTCCACGCCATCGATCGGCAGGTGCTCGATGCCCTCCTGGCGGTGGAGGTGCCGGCCGAACCGCACCTGGTTGATGCGGCGCGGCTGTTGCATCGCTACGAGGGTTTTCCCGGAGCCACCGATCTCCAGGAGGACCTGGAGCGGGTGCTGCGGCTTTGGGGCCTCGATCGCGCCGTTCTGCAGGCCCGCACCCGCGCCATCTGGGCAGCCGGATACCGGCCTGGGCTGGTGGTCGGTGCGGAGGCGGTGGGCTCCGGATTCGACACCGCCGATGACGCCCCCTGACCAGCGGACTCCGCCAGGTGTGCCGGAAAGGATGGCCAGATCAGCCCTGCTCGGGTGATAGTGGAGTTGTCCCCATCACCCGGCCCGGTGTGCCTGCACCCGGGCTTTTTTTCTGAGCATTCGCCGGCTGGCCGCCCCGGTCTGCCAGCTCCTTGCCTCCTCCTCCCTGCTCGCCGCCCCGCCGGGGCTCTGAAGCGATGACCCCAATCCCCGTCTGGCCCCGTCTCCTGGAGAAGGTGCTGGCGGGCCAGGACCTTGAGCCCGCCGAGGCCGCCGCCCTGATGGAGGGTTGGCTGA
>JBAXOO010000505.1:0-1672 GCA_037133235.1 Cyanobium sp. ELA507 | reverse complement strand
CTGGATCGCCAAGGCGGAGGGCGTGTTCTGTGGCGGATCTTTGGCCCTGGCGCTGTTCCGTCTCCTCGACCCCCAACTGGAGGGGCGCTTGCTGGTGGCCGATGGCTCGCCGGTGGCCAGGGGTCAGCGACTGTTGGAGGTCAACGGCGATGCCGCCGCCCTGGTGGCGGGGGAGCGCACCGCCCTCAACCTGGCCATGCGTCTGTCCGGGATCGCCACCGCCACCGCCGCCCTGGTGGCGGAGCTGGCCGGCACGGGCGTGCGGCTGGCGGACACCCGCAAGACCACCCCGGGGCTCCGTCTGCTGGAGAAGTACGCCGTGCGCTGCGGCGGCGGCGTGAACCACAGGCTGGGACTCGATGATGCCGCCATGCTCAAGGAGAACCACCTGGCCTGGAGCGGTGGCATCGGCCCGGCGGTCCTGGCGGTGCGCGCCACGGCGCCCTGGCCGGCCCGGGTGATCGTGGAGGCCGAGACGGAGTCCGAGGCCCAGGCGGCGGTGCGGGCCGGGGCCGATGCGGTGCTGCTCGATGAGTTCAGCCCCGAGGCCTTGCGGGCTCTGGTGCCCCGGTTGCGGGTCCTGGCGGCTGAGCGGGGGGCGGCCGGCGGCTCAGCGGCCCTGGTGCTGGAGGCCTCCGGCGTCAGCCCCGACCAGCTGCGCGCCTTCGGTGCCACCGGCATCGACCTGATTTCCAGCAGCGCCCCGATCACCCGCTCCTGCTGGTTGGACCTGAGCATGCGGTTTGAGCCGGTGCTGACCTGATCGGGCTGGCCGGGGTCACCCCGCCTCGATCAAGGAGAGGGGAAGAAAGGAGGGCACACACAGATTCACCTTCCGTTGACCAGCCGTGGGATCTTCATTACTTTGACGAGGTGTGATCCGAGCTGCCTGTGGCCGTGCCCTCCGTGATCAAGTCCCGCCTCCGGCCCCAGCGCAGCCATCCCCAGCGACCTGTCCGCTGGCTCTCCCTGGCAGCCGGCCTCGCCTTGACCCTCGCTCCGCTCGCCGCCTCGGCTGAAACGGTGCTGGAGAAGGCCATTCGCACCGGTGAGCTGGTGATGGTGGGCACCACCGATTCCCCCCCCCTGCTGAGCCTGGATGCCAAGGGTGAACCGGTGGGCTACGCCATCGAGGTGGGGCGTCGAATCGACAAGGAGCTCAGCGCCCAGCTTGGCGGCAAGGTGCAGATCCGCTTCGTGCCGGTTGCCAATACCGCCGCCATGGTTCAGGCCGTCGCCTCTGGCGGCGCGGCCCTGGCCTGTGGTGTTCCCTTCAGCTGGGAGCGGGAGATGGTGGTGGATTACTCCATTCCGATCGGCCTCTCCGGCCTGCGGGTGCTCACCGGATCACCCTCCCTTGATGGCACCCCCGCCTCCTTGGCTGGCCGGCGGGTGGCCACGGTGAGTGGCTCCCTGGGCGCGAGCGCCATCAGCACCCTGCAACCCGCGGCCAAGCCGGTGTCCTTCGAATCTCTCGATGCTGCCGTCACCGCCCTGAGGCAGGGCAAGGTGGATGGTGTGCTGGGGGATTCCAACGTGCTGGCCGGCTTGCGCAAGGTCCGCAACCTCAGCACCACCCGACTGGTGCCTGAGGAACCCTTTGCCACCTATGGCGTGGGCTGCATCGTGCCGCAGAACAGCTCCGACTTCATCAATGTGGTGAATCTCGCCA
>JBAXOO010000504.1:0-1674 GCA_037133235.1 Cyanobium sp. ELA507 | reverse complement strand
GGGTAGGCGTCGGGGTTGGGGTCGGTGTGGGGGTAGGCGTTGTAGTTGGCGTAGGAGTTGGAGTCGGTGTAGGCGTGGGCGTTGGAGTGGGCGTAGGTGTTGGCGTGGGGATCGGCGCGGGCGTGGAGCTGCCCCCGCCGCTGCTGCCGGCGAGCAGCACCTCGCTGGCGCTGAGGCTCGCCAGCCGGGTGCCGCTCGGCAGGGCCCCCTGCACGTAGGAGCTGCTGGTGCGGTTGGGCAGCAGGGTGGTGCCCCAACTGGGGGGACGCAGGGTGATCAGCCAGGTGCCATCGGCCTGCTGGGTTTGCTGGAGGGTGAAGTTGCTCACCTGGCGCAGGGCATAGCGGCTGGTGAAGCTCACGCTCCACTGGCTCAGGGGCGTGGCGGAGGTGTTGGTGATCAGGATCTCGCCGTCGAAGGCGCCGCTCCACTGGTTGGTGAGGCGCAGGTCGACAAGGATTCCCGCCGTGGTTGTGATCGCCATGGAGCTGGGGGAGGGGATGGCTCCCATCCTTGGTTGTCCGACCGCCCCGGCGCATCCTGCGGATGAAGGATCGCGGGCCCCCTCCATGGCAGCCCTCCATGGCGCCATCAGGGCTGACCTCAGGACAGGTAGCCGAGCCTCAGGCCGGCCACGGCGGCGGCGGTGCGATCCGG
The DNA here is from genome assembly GCA_037133235.1 of Cyanobium sp. ELA507. Classification (GTDB taxonomy): domain Bacteria; phylum Cyanobacteriota; class Cyanobacteriia; order PCC-6307; family Cyanobiaceae; genus Cyanobium. The sequence goes on along the minus strand of JBAXOO010000504.1, from coordinate 1,017 downwards.
CACCTGCAGCTTCGAGAGGATGCGCTGCACATGGTCGCGGGCGGTGACATCGGCGATCTGCAGCCGCTCGGCGATGGCGCGGTTGGTGCAGCCCTCGGCCACCAGGGCGAGGATCTCCACTTCGCGGGCGGTGAGTTCGAGGCTGGCCGGACCCGTCTCGGCGAGCACGGCCTGGCAACGCGCATCGAGGAAGGCCTGCCCCCGGCCGAGGCTGGTGACGGCCTGCAGCACCACGCCTCGACCCACGTTCTCCTTACTGATCAGGCCCTGCACCCCGGCCGCCAGGGCGGCCCGGATCACCACCCGGTGCGGGTTGGCGAGGCTGAGCAGCACGGTGGGCGGCGAGGAGCGCTGCAACAGCTGGCCCAGCACCGGCAGGGCTGGCCCGTCCTGCAGAAATTCCTGGCTGAGCACCAGCACGTCGGTGGCGATCTCCGGCAGGAGCGCCGGCACGTCGGCGGCCCGCTGGCAGAGGCCCAGCAGCTGCTGGGAAGGCTGCCCCGCGGGGGTGTCGAGCACGTGGGCTACCATCAGCAGGCCGTAGGTCAGATCGGTGGTGCAGATCAGCAGACGCCAGGGGCGCAGTTCGTCGCTCAGGCGGCGCTTCTGCTCCTGAAGCCAGAGCGGGTCCGGCTGGGTGGGGGAGTGGTCCTGGCCTTGCTTCATGCCTGGCCGGTCCGACCTGTGGATGCCCCCGTCGTAGCGGAGCGGCGCGGCAAACGGCAGCGGTGTTGACGCCGCCCCCGCGTTGCTCCTGACTGGGGGGAACTCGCATGGGGTGGGTTGACAGGGAAAGGACGCGACAGCGACGAGATCGAGATGGCGATCGACAGCGATCGCGATCGCAACTGGGATAGGGACAGCGACATCCATTTCCCCAACGGCCAAGGTGCTGCGGGACAGCCCGGTGCTGGGGGGCCGGCGGGAGGAGGTGTGGCTGGGGCCGCCGGGCGTGGGGGTTGGCGTGCCCTCGGCTCAGGCCGGGCCGGTGCTTCCCGCTCCTCCGGAGCCCTGCTT
>JBAXOO010000503.1:0-1677 GCA_037133235.1 Cyanobium sp. ELA507 | reverse complement strand
CTGTTGCGGCGGCCGGTGGCGGGGCGCCTCCTGCTCCAGGCGTTCGGCGATGTCCTCCAGCTGGCGGATCAGTTCGCCGAGGGTCACCGGCCGTTGCAGAGGGGGTGGGGCCACCGGCCGCCGCAACAGGTGGCGTTCCGGTCTGCGGGGCAGGGCCAGGCCGGCGATGGCGCTGGGTTCGCCGCCGTCCTCGCAGTCGAAGGCATCCTCGAAGATTGGTTCGGGGGGGAAGGTGGCCGCCTCCAGTACCTCGGCCTTGAGGCCCACCAGCACCGAGGCGGCCAGGAAGGCTTCGCTGCTCTCGGCGAGATCCTGCTCAAAGCTGCCGCCCGACACGGCCGCCAGGCGGGGTAAGGCGATGCGCTGGCGGAGCTGGTCGAGGAAGCCATCCACCACCCCGATCACGTCCACATCCCAGGGGTCGATCTCGCCCCGCTCGGCGGCGTCCTGGAGCAACCGGATGGCTAACCTTGCCCCTACTTCTGCCACTGCTTCCGCCGCGCTCCGAAGCCCATATGCGTCTCACGGTATCGGCTGGGACCGGTGCCGTCACGCCCTCAGCATTGGGAGACTTCAGCCCAGGGCTCAGTCCACGGCGATCGAAACGGTCTCAGGGGGGGCGCTGCTGCCGCCGGCGGCCGGCAACAGGCCCAGCTGGGCATCCACGGTGGCCCGGTAGCGCTGCAGATCGTTCTCCAGTTCCTGGATGCGCACCTGCTGGGCCTCCAGGTCGCCGCTCTCTTGGAGGGTTTCCACCTTCTTCACCACACCGCTCCACACCGTGAAGATCCAGGCCGCGGTGGCTCCGATGCCACCCACCAGCAGCAACAGAACGGCCAGGGGAAGGGTGGTGGCCATGCCCGGCAAGAAATGGACCGTGGTCGGCGCCGTGTTCTCGAGGGTGAAGGTCACTGCCGCCAGGCCGAAACTGAAGATCAGCAGGAAATTCAGCTGCCGCATCGCTGGGTTGGCTCGTGATGCCCTGAGGGTATCGAGGCGATCGCTTCACCAGCGATCGGGCCGCGAGGCCGCAGAACTTTGTTACCCCGCTCCGGGGATCAGACCCCAGGATCAGCCGGGGCCGGGCTTGAGGGCCGGAGCCTGGAGGACTGGGGGAAGGATCATGGCGGTGGACTCCGGAAGCTGTGTCGAGCCGGCTCGGGAATCCATACAAAAATCGGTGGCTCTCGTGCCAAGGACGAGAGCCACCGAGCTGGATTGAAGAACTGATGGGCTTGTTAAGAAAGGATCGAGATCCAGAAGGAGCTCGATCCCAGCGGATCGGGGTCAGAGGATGAAGCCGCCAGCCACCAAGTTGGGGTTACCAGTCAAGGTGATTTCCATGTCGGCGTTGTTGTTGCCCGTGTTGTTGAACTGCACGAGGCCCGCGGCATAGCGGACCTGGCCGAGAGCCGTGAAGGCGGCGGTACCGATGAAGGTGAAGGCTTGGTCGCCAGCGAGGGTCGTGTTGGCGTCAATGGCGGCAACGTTGATCTTGTCGAGCAACGTGTTGAAGTCAGTGATGGTGTCGCGGGTGTTGCCGACGGGCGACTCCGCTGTCGCGCCGTAGATGAACTGGTCGTTGCCAAGACCGCCCGTGAGGGTATCACTGCCTGTGCCGCCGGTGATGAAGTCGTCGCCGGCGTTGCCGTTGATGACGTCGTTACCGCCCGCACC
>JBAXOO010000502.1:0-1682 GCA_037133235.1 Cyanobium sp. ELA507 | reverse complement strand
CGGCCACGATCGAAAGGCCGAGGCGGCTGGCGAGGCCGCCGCTGAGGCTGGGGGGAAGCACCACGCCCACGCCCACGTCGCGCAGCTGGGTGGCGGCGGTGCGCACCAGCACGAAAGCTTCGGCCGGGGTGAGCTGCATGGTTTCCGGTGCCGCGGCATCGAGGCCCCGCGCGATCGGCTCGAACACCTGCAGGGCGCGGCCAAGGCCCTCCAGCAGCAGCTGGCCCGGCTGGGTCACCTCAACCTCGCCCATCTGCAGGGTGTTGTCGCCGGCATTCCAGACGGCCCCGGCCGGCAGGCGCAGGGTGGGTTCGGCCTCGGCCTGCAGGGAGAAGCGCAGCTCCCAGAGGTCCTCATCCGGGGGTGGGGCGAACAGCTCCAGGCAGGCCCTGGCTGGAGCCACCCGCCCGGCCACCGCTTCCCGCCAGTGGTGGGTGGCGATTTCGAGGCGCTCCGTTTCCTCGTCGTTGAGGCCGAGGCGGCCGTCACCGGGGCCGAGGGCCCGTTGCCAGGCCGCCAGCAGCGGGTCGAGGCCGGTGGCCGCAGGCTTGAAGCCACTCCGCAACTGGCCGGCCAGCAGGGCCTCCAGCAGGCTGGCCACCCGCAGGCGACCACTGCCGGGGCGGCGGCAGGCCAGGGCCTTCTCGCCGGGGGAGCCGGGTCCGATCGCGCAGGTCGCCACCTGGGGCAGGCGGATCGCCATGTCCTCCAGCCGCCTGCGGTCGCCCTCCCTGTTGAGCAGGGGCAACCAGCGGGCCTGCCCTTCTTCCACCAAGGGCAGCCAACGGCCGCGGGCGATCAGGCTGAGGGACCAGCGCTGCAGATGACTCCACCAGCGCAGTTCATCGGCCAGGTCGGGATGGTGGCCGGAGAGGGGAAGGCGGCTCAGCCATTCGCCGGCGGCCCCGGCCTCCAGGGCCCAGCCCTCCACCCGCCAAGGCCACCATTGCGGCTCCTTGGGGATCGGTTCGCCGGCCTGCAGGGGCAAGCCGCTCCAGGGCGCATCGGCCGTCTTGCGTTTGCCCCGCACCGCCTGGGCGCGGCTGGGCAGGGTGAGCACGGCCTCGGCCGGACGCAGGTCGTCGGTCCAGAGGTCGTGGTCGTCGAGCCAGGCGCCGATGGCGTCGAGGTCGAGGGCGAGGGGATGGTCGTCCAGGTCGGGGCCCGGCGTCACCGGGGTGGCCACCCGCCAGGTGTCGGCCCAGAGCAGCAGCCGCCCACCGGCCCCAGCAGGGGGGTAAAGCCAGGTGGCGTGCAGCAGGCTCATGGGGCGCTCATGGGGCCGGAAGTCGGCCGGGCCGCTGGGTCATGGCCGCAGGGCGGGCAGCAGGGCGGGCGGCAGGGTGGCAAGCAGCCGTTGGAGCCCGTGCAGCAGCAGTGCGCTGCCGATCAGGGGTAACCAGAGCGGTAGCCAGGCCCGAACCAACTCCATCATCAGGGATGGGGCAAGGGAGGTCCTCAGGGGGGGCGCCGCGCCCAGGCTGCGGATGCCGCAGACCGCACCGACCAGACCGGCCTGCAGGTGCGTGTCGTCGGGGTCAACCCGCTGCAGGTGGAAGGCCAGCAGTCCGTAGAAGGCGCCGCAGCCGGCGGAGCGCAGGCTGGCATCCAGCAGTGGGCCGGCCCCACCGCCGGAGGCCAGCAGGGCGAGGGCAGCCGCCCCGAGGCCGGCGGCGGCGGCC
>JBAXOO010000501.1:0-1684 GCA_037133235.1 Cyanobium sp. ELA507 | reverse complement strand
TCGCGGCAGCGCTGGCCCTTCCCGCGGCCCTCGGATTTTTGCTGCTGGTTCCGATCCAGGTCCAGGCCCTCTGGCAGACGGCGGTGCAGATGCCCCATCAGAAGGCGCTCGCCAACCAGTCCCTCGACCGGAAGCTCGCACAAACCCGGGAGATGGTCGATCAGAATCTGCAGGACCCAGGGGCGAAGCGCCGACTGCTGGAAATGGTCTCGGGGCTGCAACAGGCGGCTGGCTTGCCCCCTGCCACCCAGGATCCCGTGAAACTGCTGGCCCTGCCTGGCTCAGAACTGCGGGGCAAGCTCATGGCCAACCTCGATGAGATCGAGAGCCGCGTCCGGGTGACCCGGCAAAGCCAGGGCCCTGCTCCCGGGGTGTCCCCCCTGGCCTCCAGCCTTCGTTCCATCGTGAGCAGCCTTGCCCTAGCCCTCGCCTTCCTGGCCAGCAGCCGTCGCCGCAGCGAAGATCTCTCGCCGTTACTGATCTGGCAGCTCGAGCGCGAGGGTCGCCGATACCGAAAATCCTCCGGCTCTGCCATTTCTGGCAAGCGTTCCATCGATCAGCTGTTCGACCAGATCAGCGACTAAGCCAACCATCCTGCTGAGCCGAGCCCACTCCCCGGCCGAACCCAACCCTGGCAGGGAAAGAAGGCACGACCACAGGATCGCTGGGGGCTTGTTGCGAACAACTTGCAAAAGGGCCGAGACCTTGGTTAGATTGCGAGTCATTCGCAATAGTGGAGCCACTCCGCCCGCCGATGCCGTTTCGTTTCCTGCCCGACCACCCCGTAGCGGCCGTGCGCATGCCCGCCGGCCAAACGGTCCTGCTCGATCCAGCCGCCCGCACCGAGGGCTCCAGCTGCCTGGAGGTGCTGGAGGGCATCGCCCGGGTTTACTGCCCCTGCGAGGAAACTGAGGGCATGACCCTGGCCTTCCTCCAGGCCGGCGACCAGCTCCGCACGGACCGCCTTTGCAGTGAGGGCGTCTGCGTCGAGGCCCTCACCCCCCTCACCTTCCGCAGCGACGCCGAGCCCCTGGGGGGGCACGGCTTCGATCCGGTGAACGAATGGACCCTGCAGCTGCTGCGCATCCGCCATCTTGGCAGTGCCGAACAACGCCTCCATGCCCTGCTGGGCCTGCTGGTGCGGCGCCTGGGCCGCCGCTGCGGCGACTGGTGCGACCTCCCCTTCCGTCTCACCCACGAGCGGATCGCCGAGCTGATCGGCACCACCCGGGTCACCACCACCCGGCTGATCTCGCGCATCCGCCGCGAGGAGCTCCTGCTGGCGCCCTCCGGCGAAATGGGACTGCGGCTGGCACCGGCCCTGGTGGAATCGGCGCCCCTGGCGGCGGCGGGTTGAGAGGCGGCTGAAGTAGCCCGAGAAGGCGCGACAATTTCTAGTCAATCCTGCAGTTCGGCACCACGCATCGAGACCCGCTTGCTGGCAACCGAGGCGACCGGAGCGCCGCCCCGGTTTTGCCGCTCCAGCCCCGGCACCAGCGCCAGGGAGGCCACAAGCCCCAGGCCCAGGATCAATGCCGCGGGAACCAGGGCGGCCCCGAGGCGTTCATCGCTGGCGTACTGGTAGACCCGCACCGAGAGGGTGTCGGAATCGAAGGGCCGCAGGGCGAAGCTGAGCGGCAGTTCCTTCACCACATCCACGCACACCACCAGGGCCCCCACCAGC
>JBAXOO010000500.1:0-1690 GCA_037133235.1 Cyanobium sp. ELA507 | reverse complement strand
ATCGACCTCTATGCCGGGCAGAACATCGCCCAGAACGGCGCCATCAGCAGCAGTGGCGGGACGATCAACGCCAGCGCGCAACAGGGCACCCTGGTGATGGGCAGTAGCGCGACCACCCAGTCCGGCGGCGGCGCCATCGTCTACCAGTCCACCGGCAGCGTCACCCTGGCCCGACTCGACGCCGGCGCGGGCAAGGTCAGCGTCGTCACCCAGGGCACCATCGCCTCGGCCGGCGGTTACACCGGCACCAATATCCAGGCCGGCAGTGCCGCGCTGACCGCGGCCTCGGCCACCCTGTCCACCCAGGTGGACACGCTCCAGGCCAGCATCAGCGGTTCCTACACGATCACCGATCCCAAACTGGGCACTCTGTCCGGCACCACCTCGACCGGCGGGACCCAGGAGAAACTCAGCTGCCTGCTCGATCCCACCCAGTGCACCACCCTCGGCGGCGGCACCGGCGGCACGGGGACGCCTCCGCCCAACGAGACCACCCAGACCGCCCTGGAAACGGTCAATCTGACCCAGCAGCAAGTGGTGGACACCGCCACCGTCCGCTCGGTCAAGCCCGAAGATCTGATGTCATCGGGCAGCAGCGGGCCCGGAGGCGGGGGCGTCAGCAGTAGCCCGGCGCCGACCCCGACTCCGACCAGTACCGCCTCCAGCAGTGACAGCAGCACCCAGGGCTCGGCTCAGCCCTCCGGGGAACCGGACAAGGATGCCGCCAAGAAAGACGAGAAGAAAGACGAGAAGAAGGACGACAAGAAGGACGAGTCTGACAAGAAGGACCAGGGGGCCAAGAAAGATGAACCAGCGAAGAAGATGTACTGCAACTAGGCGGCTCCTGGCCGCGCTGCTGCTGCTCACCGTCGGGTGGGCGCAGGCGCAGAGCGCCGGGCAGGTGATCAATGTCTCCGGCCCGCTGTTCGCGGTCAAGGCCGACGGCGCCCGGCGGGTGCTGGCGGTCGGCTCCAGCGTGGATCCGGGCGATACCCTGATCACCGAGGAGAAGACTTACGCCCGGGTCAAATTCACCGATCAGGGCGAGGTCACGCTGCGCCCCGGGACCCAGCTCAAGGTGGAGGCCTATGCCTTTACCCAGGAGGCCCCGAAGCAGGATAACGTGGCGTTCTCGCTGTTCAAGGGGGCGTTGCGTTCGGTTACCGGGCTGATCGGCAAGCGCGGGAATCAGGACGCTTACAAGATGCAGACGACCACCGCGACGATCGGTATCCGCGGCACCCAGTTCGTCGCCGAGCTGGTGCCCGATCCGGCCGGGGATGTGGCGCTCTACGGGTCCGAGCGCCTTCTGGCGCTGCAGGCCGCCGGCTCGCCGCCCCTGGCGCTGGCCGGCACGACGCTGTCCGATGCGCCGGGCGGGCTGCTGCCGGCCCGCTCCGAGGCGACCGATCCGCTCCAGTTGGCGCAGGCCGTGCCCGAGGGCGCGAAGCGCAGCGCGCCCTGCAAGCCGGGGGAGGTATGCGATCCGCTGCGCCCGCCCGGCTTGTATGTGCAGGTGATCGATGGCCTGATCCAGCTCTCCAACCGCGGCGGGATACAACAGTTCGCCGCCGGTCAGTTCGGCTTCACCGCCAGTCTGCTCCAACCCCCCGTCATCGTCCCCACCAATCCCGGTATCCGCTTCAATCCTCCTCCCGCCTTCTCCTCCTCCTCATCCTCCTCAGGCGCT
>JBAXOO010000499.1:0-1697 GCA_037133235.1 Cyanobium sp. ELA507 | reverse complement strand
CCAGGGTGCGGATGTAGCTGGCGGCTTCGTGGAGGGAATCGGGGGTGCCGGTATCCAGCCAGGCCATGCCCCGGCCCAACAATTCCACCTTCAGCTGGCCCTCTTCGAGGTAGGAGCGGTTGAGGTCGGTGATTTCCAGCTCTCCGCGGTGGGAGGGCCGCACCGCCCGGGCCCGCTCCACCACGGTGTCGTCGTAGAAATAGAGCCCCGTAACCGCATAGCGGGAGCGGGGCTTGGCGGGTTTCTCCTCGATGCTGATCACCCGGCCCGCCGGATCGAATTCCACCACCCCGTAGCGCTCCGGATCCCGCACCGGATAGGCGAACACGGTGGCCCCCGGGCCCGGGATGTTGGTGGCCTGGAGTTGGGGCACCAGGTCGTGGCCGTGGAAGAGGTTGTCGCCCAGCACCAGCGCTGCCGGGTGGCCCGCCAGGAAGTCGGCGCCGATCACGAAGGCCTGGGCCAGGCCATCGGGGCTGGGCTGGATCGCGTAACGGATCTCCAGCCCCCAGGCTGAACCATCGCCTAGCAGGCGCACGAAGGCGGCTTGGTCGGCCGGGGTGCTGATGATCAGGATTTCCCGAATCCCCGCCAGCATCAGGGTGCTGAGCGGGTAGTAGATCATGGGTTTGTCGTAGACCGGCATCAGCTGCTTGCTCACCGCCGTGGTGAGCGGGGCGAGACGGGTGCCGCTGCCCCCAGCCAGGATGATTCCCTTGCGGCCAGCACTTACCTGGGGCTCGCCCATCCGCTTAGACCTTGCTCGCTAGCGCGGATTGTCCCACGGCCTTTGGGGGCAGCAGGCTATTTGGCCTCCATCCAGTTGGGGCCAACGCCGGTGTCGACCTGCAGCGGCACCCGTAACTGCACGGCTTGCTCCATGGTGGTGCGGGTGAGCTGGCGCACCTCCTCCAGGGCCTCGGGGGCCGTCTCCAGCACCAGTTCATCGTGCACCTGCAGCAGCAGGCGCGCCGGAAGATCCCGCTCCAGCAGGGCGCGGTGCAGGTTGACCATGGCCAACTTGATGATGTCGGCGCTGGAGCCCTGGATCGGGGCATTGGCCGCTGCGCGCAGCTGCTGGCCCTCCATGCCGGCCCGGCGGGCCACCTCCAGGTCGATGGCCAGCGGATCCTTGCCCAGCAAACGGCCCAGGCCGCCGGGATCGAAGTGGAAGGGGCGGCGGCGCCCCAGGATCGTTTCCACATAGCCGCGGCTCAGGGCCAGCCGCTCCTGCAGCTCGAGAAAGGCGAACACCCTGGGGTAGCGCTGCTTAAAGCGGCCCAGGAATTCCTTGGCCTGGGCTTGGCCCAGGCCGGTCTCGCGGGCGAAACGCTGGGCGCCCATGCCATAGATCACCCCGAAGTTGATGGTCTTGCCCAAGCGCCTCTCCTCAGGGCTCACCTCCTCCTTGTCGAGCAAGAGCCGCGCCGTGAGCGCATGCACGTCATCGCCGCTGGAGTAGGCCTCCACCAGCACCGGTTCGCCGGAAAGGTGGGTGAGGATGCGCAGCTCGATCTGGGAGTAGTCGGCGCTGAGCAGCAACCAGCCTTCCTGGGGCAGGAAGGCCTTGCGGATCCGGCGCGAAAACTCGGTGCGGATGGGGATGTTCTGGAGGTTGGGGTTGCTGCTGCTCAGCCGCCCCGTGGCGGTGACCGCCTGGTTGAAATCGGTGTGCACCCGGCCGGTTTCCGGCTCCA
>JBAXOO010000498.1:0-1699 GCA_037133235.1 Cyanobium sp. ELA507 | reverse complement strand
GTGCCAGCGACGGCGGCGAGTTCCGGGGCCTCCAGGAAGTGGGGCCGCCGCACCAGCCAGAAATCAATCGCCTTGCCCGCTTCGCCGTAGTTGCGCACCCGCTCCCGCAGCACCTCCTCGAGGGGCTCCTCCACGGTGAGGAAGGCCTCGCTGGCGGCGATGAAGTGGTAAGTGCTCATGGAAGGCGGCTGCCGAACAGGGGGTCGCGGCGCGGATTCTGAACCAGCACCTTCATCTCCCGCACCGCCGCCTGCAGACCCACCGCCAGGGCGCGGGCCTCGATCGTGTGGCCGATGTTGAGTTCCTCCATGCCTTCGATGGCGGCCACCGGCTCGACGTTGGCGTAGGTGAGGCCATGGCCGGCATTCACCCGCAGGCCGAGCTGGCGGGCGATGGCGGCTGCGGCGCTGAGCCGGGCCAGTTCAGCCGGCTGCTCGTCCGAGCTGGCCTCGGCATAGCGACCGGTGTGCAGTTCCACCCAGCGGGCCCCGCTGGCACAGCTGGCATCGAGCTGGGCATCCACCGGATCCACAAACAGGCTGACGCCGATCCCCGCCCCCTGCAGCCGCTCGACAAGGCCGCCCAGATCGGCCAGCTGGGAGGCCACATCCAGGCCGCCCTCGGTGGTCACCTCCTCGCGCCGCTCCGGCACCAGGGTGACCATGGCCGGGCGGATCTTCAGGGCGATCGCCTCCATGGCGGCGGTGGCGGCCATCTCGAGGTTGAGGCGGGTGCGCACGGTCTGGCGCAGCAACTCCACGTCCCGGTCCTGGATGTGGCGGCGATCTTCCCGCAGGTGAACCGTGATGCCATCGGCCCCACCGAGCTCCGCCAGCAGGGCGTAGGTCACGGGGTCGGGTTCCACGGTGCGGCGCGCCTGCCGCACATTGGCGATGTGATCGATGTTCACACCCAGACTGGCCATCGAGGCGACCCTGCCACGGCAGGGAGGAAGGATGGGCAAACCGTATCGGCCGAAGGGCCAACTGCCCGCCGGGGCCCTGCGGGGGCCGGGAACGGCCCCTAACTTTCCTAATAGGAACCCCAAGGGTTGTCGCGGTGGTAGCAGGCCAGGCCAGTGGAGCAGCGTCGGGAGCCCAGGGGGCTTCCCCGCAGGCTGGCCAGCGGGGAGCCGGGCTTGAAACGGGCGGTGCCCTGCTCAGCACCCGCGAGAAAAGCGTCTGCAATGGGGTGAGCCCCTGGCTCTCACCGATGGCGATGCTCCTCACCCAGGACCTCGCCCTGCCGGGCTTTTTCGCCCGGGTGCAAGTGCGGGGGCGGGAGCACCTGCCGCAGCAAGGGGCGGTGTTGCTGGCCCCCACCCACCGCGCCCGCTGGGACGCCCTGCTGCTGCCCTACGCCGCCGGTCGCCGCGTCGCTGGCCGCGACTGCCGCTTCATGGTCACCGTGGATGAAATGAAGGGGGTGCAGGGCTGGTTCCTGCATCGGCTGGGCTGCTTCGCCGTCGACCAGGGTCGCCCCACCCTGGCCAGCCTGCGGCTGGCGGTGGACCTGCTGGGCCGGGGCGAACAGCTGGTGGTGTTTCCGGAGGGCCGGATCCACCGCCACGATGAGCCGCTGAGGCTGCACCAGGGCCTGGCCCGGCTGGCCCTGCTGGCGGCCAGCCAGGGGGTGGCGGTCACGGTGCTGCCGGTGGGGATCGCCTACTCCCAGCCGGTGCCCCGCCCCGGCGAAGGGG
>JBAXOO010000497.1:0-1703 GCA_037133235.1 Cyanobium sp. ELA507 | reverse complement strand
CAATTTCACCGTCTGCACAACCCGGGCATTGCCCACCAACAGGAAGGTGAGCGCGCTCTCCTGACAATGTTTGGCGAGCTGCACCAAGGCGCCAAGGCCGGAGGAATCAAGGAAGTCGATCCGGCTCAGATCAATCACCAGGGGCAGCTTGCTGCCGGCACTGCGATCGGCGATGAAATCGCTGAACTGCTTGTCGGAATAGGCGTCGAGCTGGCCAGTAAATCGAAACAGCAGGCAATGCTGCTGCGGTTCGCAGCCGCCCCGCAGGGACACCGTCAGTCGTTGCAGATCGGCGATTGTTCCAGACCTCGCTGAACCCATCGCCGGAAGTGTAGGGAGTGACCTGCCCAATGGATGGCCCGCATCAAAACGTGGGCCGAGGGGGATGGGGCGAAAGGTCGCGGGTCAACGGCGCCGGGCCATCTGCTCCACGAAACGGCCAAAGTGATGGTCGGCGTCGTGGGGGCCTGGGCTGGCCTCCGGGTGGTATTGCACCCCGAACACCGGCTGCTGCCGCAGGGCCAGGGCCGCCACCGTGCGGTCATTGAGATTGAGATGGGTCACCGTGACCCGATCGGCAGGAAGCGACTGGGCGTCGATCGCAAAGCCATGGTTCTGACTGGTGATCTCCACCGAGCCCGGGGATCCACAGGGATGGTTGAGGCCCCGGTGGCCATAGCCCAGCTTGAAGGTGCGGCCCCCTAGGGCAAGGCCCAGGATCTGGTGGCCCAGACAGATGCCGAAAACCGGCAGATCGCTCTGGCCAAGCAGGCCCCGGGCCAGGGTGATGCCCCCCTGCACCGCCGCCGGATCACCGGGCCCATTGGAAAGAAAAACACCCTCCGGCCGGTGGGCCAAGACCTGCTCGAGGCTGGCATCCGCCGGCAGCACCGTCACCGCACAGCCATGGGCCACCAGGCGCTCCAGAATGGCGCGCTTGATGCCGAAGTCGATCGCTACCACCCGGTAGGGACGCTCGGGCGAAGGCTGCAGGCGTGCATCGAAGCCCGCCTTGCAGGCCTCGCTCCAGGTGTAGGCGTGGTCGGTGCTCACGGTGGCGGCCAGGTTGAGGCCGTCCATCGAAGGGGCCTGCCGCACCCGCTCCAGCAGCTCCACCGGGCTCGAACCATCACTGCTCACGGCGCCATTGATGGCACCGCCCTCACGCAGGTGAAGCACAAGCGCCCGGGTGTCGACCCCACGGATGCCCACCACGCCGTGACGGACCAACCAGCTCTCAAGATCCTGCTCCGAGCGCCAGCTGCTGGGCAGCGGCGCCAACTGGCGGACGATCACACCCCGCACGTGGGGATGGTCGGCCTCGTCATCCTGGCTATTGACGCCGGTGTTGCCGAGTTCCGGATAGGTGAAGGTCACCAGCTGACCGGCATAGCTGGGGTCGGTCATGACCTCCTGGTAGCCGGTCATCCCGGTGTTGAACACCACTTCGCCTATCGCGGTGCCCCGAGCACCGAAGGCCAAGCCCCGGAGCACGGTGCCATCGGCCAGCACCAGCAGGGCCGGATCGGTCCTGGGAGTGGTCGTGGACCCGGAGCTGGGAGCTGGGTCGCTGCTGGAAGCCGGGTCGACGCTGGAAGCCATGGACCGGGGAAGGGGATGCCTGGGAGTGGAAGGGCTAGGGGCCTGGGCCCTTGGCGATCATCCCCCAGCAACGGGCTGGAGGGCCTCGCGCAGCAACGCAA
>JBAXOO010000496.1:0-1713 GCA_037133235.1 Cyanobium sp. ELA507 | reverse complement strand
ACGTCAAAGAAAAAGCTGACAAGGGCAATGCGTTTGCCAAAGAAGTCGTTCAGTCTTGGGCCGATGCTGAGTGGTTTACCAGCCGTCCTGAAGTGCCTAAGAGCATCACCATTAGCGTGTTGAAGGTGACAGGCGAAACGAATACCGATGACCTCTCTCCAGCGCCTGACGCTTGGAGCCGTCCTGACATTCCATTGCACGCTTTGGCGATGTTGAAAAACAAACGCGAGGGCATCACGCCCGAAGAAGACGGCAAACGTGGTCCTGTGAAGTTCGTCGAAGACTTACGCGCACGCGGCCATTTGGTGGCCTATGTGGGCGATGTGGTGGGAACCGGCAGCTCCCGCAAATCGGCGATCAACTCGGTGCTGTGGCACACCGGCACCGACATTCCCCACGTGCCCAACAAGCGTTCGGGGGGGGTGATCCTGGGGGGCAAGATTGCCCCGATCTTCTTCAACACCGCCGAAGATTCCGGCGCCCTGCCGATCGAATGCGATGTCACGGCGCTGAACTCCGGCGATGTGATCACGATCCGGCCCTACGCCGGCACGATTGAACGGGCCGCCGGGGAAGCGGACGCCGGCGAGATCGTGGCCCGCTTCGAGCTCAAGCCCAGCACGATCACCGATGAGGTGCGCGCCGGCGGCCGCATCCCCCTGCTGATCGGCCGCTCGCTCACCGACAAAGTCCGGGCCCAGCTGGGCCTGAGCGCATCCGAGCTGTTCATCCGCCCGGTGGCCCCAGCCGACACCGGCAAGGGCTTCACCCTGGCCCAGAAGATGGTGGGCAAGGCCTGCGGCCTGGCTGGGGTGCGTCCTGGCACCAGCTGTGAGCCGCTGATGACCACCGTGGGCTCCCAGGACACCACCGGGCCGATGACCCGCGATGAGATGAAGGAGCTGGCCTGCCTGGGCTTCTCGGCGGACCTGGTGATGCAGAGCTTCTGCCACACCGCCGCGTACCCGAAGCCGGTGGATCTGAAGACCCACGCCGAGCTGCCCGATTTCATCAGCTCCCGCGGCGGCGTCGCCCTGCGCCCCGGCGATGGCATCATCCACAGCTGGCTCAATCGCCTGCTGCTGCCCGACACCGTCGGCACCGGCGGCGACAGCCACACCCGCTTCCCCCTGGGCATCTCCTTCCCGGCCGGCTCGGGCCTGGTGGCCTTCGCCGCCGCGATCGGTGCCATGCCGCTCGACATGCCCGAATCGGTGCTGGTGAGATTTTCAGGTCAGCTGCAGCCCGGCATCACCCTGCGCGATGTGGTCAACGCCATCCCCTATGTGGCGATCCAGCAGGGCCTGCTGACGGTGGCCAAAGCCGGCAAGAAAAACATCTTCTCCGGCCGGATCATGGAGATGGAAGGACTGCCCGATCTCAAACTCGAGCAGGCGTTTGAACTCACCGATGCCACGGCGGAGCGCTCCTGCGCCGGCAGCACGATCAAGCTCTCGATCGAGACGGTGAGCGAATACCTGCGCAGCAACGTGGCGCTGATGAAGAACATGATCGCCCGCGGTTATCAGGATGCCCGCACCCTGGCGCGCCGCATCAAGGCGATGGAGGCCTGGCTGGCCAATCCGGTGCTGCTGGAGGCCGATGCCGATGCCGACTACGCCGCCGTGATCGAGATCAACCTCGACGACCTCAAAGAGCCGATCCTGGCCTGCCCCAACGATCCCGACAACGTCAAGCTGCTCTCAGAGGTGG
>JBAXOO010000495.1:0-1730 GCA_037133235.1 Cyanobium sp. ELA507 | reverse complement strand
GCCGTCTTGAGCCGTCGGGCCGATCCCCGCACCGATCGCCTCCACAACCTGCTGATGGAGACCATGGCCTACACCGAGCGCTGCTTGGTGACGGGTGGAGCCATCAACCCGATGCTGCGTCTCGATGACCTGATCCGTCGGTTGATCGTGATGCTCCTGGTGCCCGATCTGCTCGATGTGGCTACAGCTGCAGCGCCAGTTCACGAGCCCTTTCTGCATCAGCAACTGGTGGATTGGCTGTTGGCCCATCTCGATCAACCGATCAGTCTGACGGAGCTGGAGCAGCGCAGCAGCTACAGCCGTCGCGCCCTGCAATACGCCTTCAAGCAGCGTTTTGGTTGCGGCCCGATGCAGTGGCTGCGTCAACAGCGGCTGGCCAAGGCCAGGGCCCTGCTGGAGCAACCCGGTTCCTCCGCCGGCCTCACCCAGGTGGCCCAGGCCTGCGGCTACCTCTCCCAGGGCTCCTTCAGCCGCGATTTCCTGGCCCGCTATGGCGAGCGTCCTTCCCAGGTGATGCGGCGGTTCCGGGATTCCAACCTGCTGGAGCGGTTCGCCAGATCGGCCGTCGTCGCCGGATCTGGCCCCGTCGATTAGGGGCCGTGATCAGCCCGCAACCCGTTCAGGCGGCCGCCATCGCCCGCACGATGCAGCGGAAGCCGAGGTGGCAGGTGGAGGTGTCGATCCCCTGGGCCATCCGCGCAGCCGGTCGGTAGCGGCGGCAATAGCTGGGGGCGCACAGGAAGGATCCCCCTTTCACCACCTTGCGGGGGATATCGCCGTGCTGGGAGGTGGGATCGATGCTGGCGGCGGCATCCGCCGCGCCGCGGGGATTGCGAAGGGTTGCGCAGCAGCCCTGCGGCAGGGGATCCGCCGGGCCGCCCAATCCAGCGATCGCGCTTCTGTCTGACCAGTTGTCTGACCCGTCATCCGGCCCTTGTCGGGCTCCGCCGCCGGATCGCGCTGCCGCCAGCCGGACCCCGTGCTCCTGGTACCAGTCGTCGGTCCACTCCCACACGTTGCCCACCATGTCGAGCAGGCCGAAGCCGTTGGCTGGATAGCAGCCCACCGGTGCGGTGCCCTCCCAGCCATCAGCGCGGCTGTTGTGGTTGGGGAAATCGCCCTGCCAGGTGTTGGCCAGCATTCTTCCGCCGGGATGGAGCTCCTCGCCCCAGGCAAACTCCTTCCCCTCCAGGCCCCCCCAGGCCGCCCGCTCCCATTCCGCCTCCGTGGGTAGCGCCTTGCCGATCCAGGCGGCGTAGGCGAGGGCATCGGCGTGGGCGACGTGCACCACCGGGTGCTGCTCCCGGCCCTTGATCGAGCTGCCGGGCCCCTCTGGATGGCGCCAGTTGGCTCCGGGGATGTATTGCCACCATTGATAGGGATCGCCCTGGCCGATGGGCCGCGGTGGCGGCACGAACACGATCGAGGCCGGCTGCAGCAGTTCGGGCAGGGCGTTGGGATAGGCCGCTGGATCGGCGGGCAATTCCGCCAGGGTGATGTGGCCTGTGGCCTTCACGAACTTCTGGAATTGGGCGTTGGTTACCGCCGTGCGGTCGATCCAGAAGCCATCCACCTGCACGCCATGGGCCGGGGCTTCCTCCGGGTAGTGGTGGTCGGAGCCCATCCGGAAGCTGCCGGCCGGAATCCACACCATGTCCCGAGCTGGTGGCCGGCCGGGGGGGCGGAGCTGGGCGCCGTTGGTGTTGGTTGGCCTCTCGGCTGGCAGGCGG
>JBAXOO010000494.1:0-1734 GCA_037133235.1 Cyanobium sp. ELA507 | reverse complement strand
CGGCCTACCCTTCCCCGATCCGGAGGCGTTCGATCCCGCCCTCCAGGGGTTGCTGCAGGGAGCTTCGGCCCTGCTGGGGTGGCGGGGCTTGGGGCACGCTGACCAAGGGCGGCGACTTCGGTGGGGGCATTCTGCCCCTCTCCGTTCCCGCACCGCCTTGCGGGGGGCAAGTGAATCGGGAGGCGGCAGCCGCGGGGATGGGGCAGGAGCCGGCCATCGAGCTACAACCGGAGCGGAAGGATGTGAGCGGAGGCCCCGTGCGGGCGGATCGCTGGGACAGGTGGATGGAGAGGCTGCTGCGGCGGGCCGAACAGGTGGGACGGGAGGGGGAGGTGCCCGTGGCCGCGGTGGTGCTGGATGGCGAAGGGCGGGCCATGGGCTGGGGGAGCAACCGACGTCATCGCGATCAGGATCCCCTCGGCCATGCGGAGCCGGTGGCCTTGGCCCGGGCAGCGCGGCTGCGGGGCAGCTGGCGGTTTCATGACTGCACCCTCCTTGTCACCCTGGAGCCCTGTCCCATGTGCGCTGGAGCCCTGCTGCAGGCCCGCATGGGACGGGTGGTGTTCGGCGCCCGGGACCCCAAGCGGGGTGCCCTGGGTGGGACCCTGGACCTCTCCCGCCACGCCAGCGCGCACCACAGGATGGAGGTGGTGGCAGGGGTTCTAGAAGGCCAGGCCCGCAGCCAGCTGGAGGGGTGGTTCCGGCTTCGGCGGCAACGGCAGCCCAACGAGCGAAGGCCGGATTGAATGAGGCCCACCCGGATCCGGCGAATCGACAGGGGGCAGAAGCGGGCGCTCAGCCCACGGCCGCGACCAGGGGAGTGCTGGGTTGGAAGGCGGGAAGTTCGGTCTCAAAGAGATTGAGGAGGCGGTCCACATTCTCAGGAGTGCTGTTGTACCCCATCAGCCCGATTCGCCATACCTTGCCGGCCAGGGCTCCGAGGCCGCCACCCACTTCGATGCCGTGCTGATCCAGCAGGTGACGGCTGAAGGCCTTGCCATCCACCCCCTCAGGAATCCGCACGGTGGTAAGGGTGGCCAGACGCAACTCCTCGGGCACGTGCAGGGCCAGTCCGAGGGACTCCAGGCCGGTCCACAGGCGTTCAGCATTGCGGCGATGGCGGGCCCAGGCGTTGTCGATGCCCTCCTCGGCCAGGAGGCGCAGGGCTTCCCGAATGCCGAAGTTCATGTTCACAGGCGCCGTGTGGTGGTACACCCGGTCGGAACCCCAGTACTGATTGAGCAGGGAGACATCGAGGTACCAGTTGGGCACCTTGCCGGAGCGGGCCAGCAGCTTGGCCTCGGCGCGGGGCCCCATGGTGAAGGGTCCAAGACCGGGCGGACAGCTGAGGCCCTTCTGGCTGCAGCTATAAGCCAGATCCACCTTCCACTCATCGAGGAAGAGGGGCACACCGCCCAGGGAGGTGACCGTGTCGAGGAGCAGCAGGCAGTCGTGCTGGCGGCAGAGGTCACCGATACCCGCCATCGGCTGGCAAACGCCCGTGGAGGTTTCGGCATGCACCATCGCCAGGATCGCAGGCTTGTGGGTGGCCAATGCCTCGGCGATCTCTGCCTGGCTGAAGGCCTCACCCCACGGGCGCTCGATGGTTACCACTTCGGCGCCGTAGCGGCCGGCCATATCGACCAAGCGCAGGCCGAAGTATCCCTTCACCGCCACCAACACCTTGTCGCCGCGCTCCACGGTGTTGGCCAGGGTGGCCTCCATGGCGGCGCT
>JBAXOO010000493.1:0-1734 GCA_037133235.1 Cyanobium sp. ELA507 | reverse complement strand
AACACCCCGTGGGTGGAGGGATAGGTGACCATCAGGGCCGCCAGGTCGGCGGCGTGGGCGATGGTCTTGGCCTCCAGGTCCGCCAGGTCGATGTTGCCGGCCTCGTCGCAGGCCACAGCCACCACCTGCATGCCGGCCATCACGGCGCTGGCGGGGTTGGTGCCATGGGCGCTGGTGGGGATCAGGCACACCCGCCGGTGGCCCTCGCCGCGGCTGCGGTGCCAGGCGCGAATCACCATCAGGCCGGCGTATTCGCCCTGGGAGCCGGCATTGGGCTGGAGCGAAACCCCCGCAAAGCCGGTGATCGCCCACAGCCAGGCCTCCAGATCGGCCACCAGCCGGGCATAGCCCCGCGTCTGGTCGGCCGGGGCAAAGGGATGGAGCTGGGCGAAAGCGGGCCAACTAACCGGCGCCAGCTCGGCGGCGGCGTTGAGCTTCATGGTGCAGCTGCCCAGCGGGATCATGCCGTGCACCAGGGAGAGATCCTTCGACACCAGGTGCTGGATGTAGCGGAGTAGCTCGGTTTCGCTGCGGTAGCGGTGGAACACCTCCTGGCGTAGCCAGGGATCGCGGCGCAAGGGCACCCCCTCAAGGGGGATCGCAAGGTCCGCAGCTGCAATGACTCCAGCCGAAGCCGCGAGCTGGGCCTGGAGGATGGCGATGGCGCCGGCCGCGGCGGGGGCATCGGCGGCCAGCGCCCCCAACAGGCGCTCGAGCTCGGCCGGGGTGCTGAGCTCATCAAGGCTGATCGCCACCGCCGCCTCGGCACCCGCCCCGGCCACGCCGCGGCGCAGGTTGAAACCGGCGGCAGCCGAACGGGCCAGCAGGTCCGCTGCCCAGGGCGCCCGAACCACCAAGGTGTCGAACCCTGGCCCAGGATCGGGAGTGAGCCCAAGGGATTCCAGAGCCGCCGCCAGGGCTTGCCGCAGCACCACGATGCGCGCGGCGATCGCCGTCAGGCCCTGGGGCCCGTGGTGCACGGCATAGAAACTGGCCATCACCGCCAGCAGCACCTGGGCGGTGCAGATGTTGCTGGTGGCCTTGTCGCGACGGATGTGCTGCTCGCGGGTTTGCAGAGCCAGCCGAAGGGCCGGATGGCCCTCGGCATCGCGGGACTGGCCCACCAGGCGCCCCGGAATCTGCCGTTTGTAGGCCTCGCTGGTGGCGAAGAAGGCAGCGTGGGGACCGCCAAAACCCATCGGAACGCCGAAGCGCTGCAGGCTGCCCACGGCAATGTCGGCGCCGAGGTGCCCCACCGGGGCCAACAGCACCTGGGCGAGGGGATCCACCGCCACGGTGCTCACCACGCCGAGGGCACGGGCGGCGGCCAACAGGGGGGCCGGATCCCAGAGCCGTCCCCCGACCCCGGGCAACTGCAACAACAGGCCAAAGGCGTCATCGGGCAGAGAAACCTCCTCGCCCCGGGCCAGCGCAGCGGCCATGGCCTCGGCGTCCAAGCTTTCCACCACGATTCCCAGCGGTTCGGCCCGGGTGGCGAGCACCGCCAGGGTCTGGGGAAGCACGTTGCAGTCGACCAAGAAGCGGCGGGCACCGGCCCGCTTGCCCACCGCCAGCGAGAGGGCCATGGCCTCGGCCGCGGCGGTGCCCTCATCCAAGAGGGAGGCGTTGGCGATCGGCAGGCCGGTGAGTTCGCTGACCAGGGTCTGGAAATTGAGCAGAGCCTCAAGCCGACCCTGGGCGATCTCGGCCTGGTAAGGGGTGTAGGCGGTGTAC
>JBAXOO010000492.1:0-1739 GCA_037133235.1 Cyanobium sp. ELA507 | reverse complement strand
CCGCTGGTGATGAACTTGTGCACCAGCACCCGGTTGGTCTGGCCGATGCGGTAGGCGCGGTCGGTGGCCTGGTTCTCCACGGCGGGATTCCACCAGCGGTCGATGTGAAACACATGGCTGGCTCGGGTGAGGTTGAGGCCCACCCCGCCGGCCTCGAGCGAGAGCAGGAACAGCTGGGGCCCGCGAGGATCCTCCTGGAAGCGATCCACCATGGCCTGGCGTTCGGTTTTGCTGGTGCTGCCGTAGAGGAAGGGCACCTCCTGGCGCCAGCGGCGTTCCAGGTGGGCCTTGAGCAGGTGCCCCCATTCGGCGAACTGGGTGAACAGCAGGGCCCGATCGCCCGCCTCGATCACCTCCTCAAGGATTTCCTCCAGTCGCTGCACCTTGGCACTGCGGGCCGCGAAGTTTCCGTCGACCTGGTGCTCCTTGAGGGCCAGGGCCGGGTGGTTGCAGATTTGCTTGAGCCTGGTGAGCAGGGCCAGCACCTGGCCGTGCTTCTGGCCCAGGGGCGCACGGGCGATGGCATCGAGGCTCTCCTCCACGGTTTTGGTGTACAGCTTTCTCTGCTCAGTGCTGAGGCCCACCCACTCGCGCAGTTCCACCTTCTCCGGCAGGTCGGAGATGATCGAGCGATCGGTCTTGAGGCGCCGCAGGATGAAGGGCCCCACCCGGGCCTTGAGGTCCCGCAGGGAGCTCATGTCGCCATAGCGCTCAATCGGCAGGCGGTAGCGCTGGCGGAAGAAGGGCTCATCCCCCAGCACCTTGGGATTGAGGAAGTCCATCAGGGCCCAGAGCTCACTCACCCGGTTTTCCACCGGCGTACCGGTGAGGGCGATGCGGAAGCGGCCGGTCTTGCCGGGTCGACCCAGGTCGCGGGCGGCCTGGCTCTGCTTGGCGGCGGGGTTCTTGATCGCCTGGGCCTCATCGATCACCACCCCTTGCCAGTCGATCGATTCCAGCAACTCACTGTCGCGCTGGAGCAGCCCGTAGCTGGTGAGCACTAGGTCCACGCCATCGAGGGCCTTCTTCAGGGCCGCCGCGGTGGAGGGGCGGCGGGGGCCGTAGTGCTCACGCACCACCAGCTCCGGCGTGAAGCCGGCCGCCTCCCGCTTCCAGTTGGTGAGCACCGAGGTGGGCGCCACCAGCAACACCGGCCGTCGCAATTCCTCCTCGGCCTTCAGGTGCTGCAGGAAGGCCAGCAGCTGGATCGTTTTGCCCAGGCCCATGTCGTCGGCCAGGCAGGCGCCCTGGTCGAAGCGGTGCAGGAAGGCCAGCCATCCGAGGCCCCGTTCCTGGTAAGGCCGTAGCTGGCCGCAGAAGCCCTCGGGTGCCGGCAGGGGATCGGGCGCCTTCTGCTGGTGGTATTGCTCCAACACCGCCTGCAGCCGTGGACCGGGCTCGAAGTTGTGAACCGGCAGGCGGTGGAAGGTGTCGCCGTCGGTGGCGGTGAGCCGCAGAGCATCGTCGAGGCTGAGGGCCACATCGGCGGCGCAGAAGCGCTCGGCGTTGCGCAGGTCGGCGGGGCGCAGCTCGATCCAGGCGCCTTTGTGCTGCACCAGGGGGCTGCGCTTGGCCGAGAGCCGCTCGAGATCCTTGAGGCTCAGGGTCACACCCCCGATCATCAGCTCCCATTTCCATTCGAGGTCTTCGCCGAGGCTGAAGCCCCGCGAACGGCTGGGCAGTTCGGCCACGATCGAAAGGCCGAGGCGGCTGGCGAGGCCGCCGCTGAGGCTGGGGGG
>JBAXOO010000491.1:0-1740 GCA_037133235.1 Cyanobium sp. ELA507 | reverse complement strand
GCCGCCGGGGCCCCCCTGCTCGGCGATCCGCTCTATGGGCCCGGCGGTGCGGCGGCGCCGGCAGGGCTGCCCGGGGATGGGGGCTACCGGCTGCAGGCCTGGCGGCTCGAGCTTCTGGATCCCGCCGGTGCAGGCCTGGTGCTGGAGGTGCCCCAACCGCTGCAGCTCGCGGATCTCGCCTCCCGCGGAGATCCTGGCTGGCTTCAGTAGCGCTCAGGGCGGGGATCCCGCCAGGTGATGCGTGCCCCGCTCGCTGCCAGCTCCCGGGATCGCTGCTCCAGCCAACGGCGCTCCAGCCGCAGCAGCCGGTAGGGTCCCGCTGCCGCCAGTTCGCGGCCCTGCCAGCCGATCCAGTGGGGCCGCTCCGCCGTTATCCGATCGATCACCACAAGCACCGTGGGCTGTTGCTCCGGTGCCGTGGGCTGCAGTTGGGGCCGCTGTTCGTGGCGCAACCGATCGGCCAGGTTGCGCAGCGCCGAGATCGAGCGCCCCTCGAAGATCACCGTGGCGCCGCTGTAGAAGTGCAACGAGGGCTTCATCAGACCCACCATGGCCAGGGTCTCCCCCGGCTGCCGTTGCCGCGTGACCTCAACCGCCAGCTCGCGGATCGGTGCCCCCCGCAGCTGATCAAGCCGCTGGGCCAGCGGCAGCAGCAGAAGCGGTACCAGCAGGATCAGGCCCACCTGGCTCTGCAGCAGTCGGCGCGCCGGCTGCCCCGAGGCCACTCCCCCGGCCAGCAGAGCTGCGGCCAGGGCGATGGCGGCGCCCAGGGCGAACCACGGTCCGCGAAGCAGGGCTGCCGGCAGATCCGGTATCGAGGGATCCTCGATCAGGGGCACCCAGAACGGCGCGGCGCCCAGGGCAGCGGCCAGCAGCAGCAGCAGCAGCGCTGAGCCCGTGAGGGCGGCCCTAGCGCCCCTGCCGGCCTCGGCGGTGTGCGGGCCGGCAGCATGAACCACCAGCAGGGCGGCGGCTGGGGTCGCCGGAAGCCAGTAGCTCGGCAGCTTGGTGGCTGAGATCGAGAAGAACGCCAGCACCATCAGCAGCCAGCAGGCGGCGAAGCGGGCGAGGGAACACTCCGGCGCCTGGGGGGCTCGGGGCCACAGGGCACGCTTGAGGCCCACCAGCAGCAAGGGGGTGTAGGGGAGGCTCGCCACCACCAGCACGGCACCGAAGTACCACCAGGGCTGTTGGTGGTTGTTCACCACCTGGGTGAAGCGCTGCAGGTTGTGGTATCCGAAAAAGCTCCGCCAGTAGGCGTCACCTTCGTGGAGCAGGACCGCCGCATACCAGGGAGCGACCGAGAGGCCCGCCAGTAGCAGGCCCCGGATGGGCCTCAGCCGCCGCACGATCCGCGGCAGATCGGCCTGCAGCAGCGCGAACAGGGCCAGCGCCAGGGCCCACAGCACCAGGGCGACCGGGCCCTTGGTGAGGGTCGCCAGCGCCAGCGGCGGCCACCAGCTCCAGTGGGGGCCCGCCGAGGCCGCATAGGTGCGCCAGGCCAGCAGCAGGCTGATCGCCAGCAGGGCGCTGAACAGGCCATCGCTCACCTCTGTGCGACCCCAGGCCAGGGCCAGGGGGCCCAGGGCAAAGGCCAGGGCGGCGCTCAAGCCCGCGGTCCAGGCGCCGCCGCTGCGGCCGGGAGAAACCTGGGGCCAGCGCTGCAGCGTGTCCGCCAGGACCAGCATATTGTCCAGTGAATTATGGTATAACATTCCTAATGGTAGGTCTAGAGGACAG
>JBAXOO010000490.1:0-1741 GCA_037133235.1 Cyanobium sp. ELA507 | reverse complement strand
GGTCGTAGGTGCCTCGCTCGTAGCGGGTGATGCCGTTGAAGGTGAACCTTGCCCATGAGGCGCGGCGGTTCCGGCGGGACACTTTCCGCGGCTCTACCACCCCCACGCCTGTTCGGTCAGAATGCCTCCATGACAGCAGCACTCTCCACCAATCCCTCCATCCCGATCGACCCACGGATCAGCGCGATCGCCTCAGGAATCTCCGCTGCCATCCCGGAAGCCCAGGTTCGCCTGTTTGGATCACGCGCCAAGGGCACATCCCGGCCTGATTCCGACGTGGATCTGCTAATCACCGTGCCGGATCAGTGGTTGGCTGCCCATGATCGTGTTCGCGTTCTGGGAGACCTTTGGCGCCAATACTCCAGCCATCGGCTGCCGCTTGACCTGCTTCTTTACACTGAAACTGAAGTGTCTCAACGCCAGCAATACAGAAGCGCTGTTACATCCTTGGCTTATCGAGAAGGAATTTTGCTGAATGGTTGATCCGGATGCCCTGCGCTACCTCCGGATCGCCCAAGCTGATCTCGATGAGGCGCAGCGCATGGTGAAACTTTCGGGCTTCCGCAACAGCAGCATCGGTTTTCGACTTCAACAGGCCTGCGAAAAAGCCCTCAAAAGCTGGATCCACACCAAGGGAGGCATGGCTCCCTTCACCCACGACCTCGTCGCTTTGATGGATTGGCTGGAGGAATCGGATAGCGATGTCAGCGCGTTCGAGCAGATTGCCGATCTCTCATTCTTTGCGGTTCAAACCCGATACGATGACAGTGTAGAGATCAGCTCTCCAGATTGGCCGCTCCTGTTGGGCATCACGGCCTCACTGCTCGATCAAGTCCAGCTCGAATTGTCATGACGCACCAGCCCAGCCGCTGACTGTGGCGTCTTGGGCGCTTAGCTCCTCCCGCCGCCGCTTCAGCAGCTCCACCACCGCATTCCATTACGGCTGGTGCAACGCCAACCCATCAGCCCCATGCCGCCGAGGGATCACCAGGCTGTGCCCAGGCGTCACCGGGTAGGCATCGGCGATGCACAGCGCCAGTTCGTTCTCCAGCAGCACCCGGCCGCTGCCCTCCAGCGCGCAGAACACACAGCCCGCCTCGCGGCTGGCGTAGCTGGCCTGCAATCCGCGGAAGTCGGTGGTGCCTTCTTGCGTAGGCAAACTGCATCGCGCTTGGCGGCATTGCAGCGGAAGCAGAGGGCCTGCAGGTTGCTGAGGTCGTCCGAACCTCCCTGGTTCCTGGGCACGATGTGGTCCACCTCGAGGGCCCTTTGATGCTCGTGTGCGCCGCAGCATTCGCAGCGGCCGCGGGCACGGGTGAGCACCCGGTCTTTGATCGAGCCGCTGATCGGGGTGCGGTGGCGGCTCCTGTGCCCGAAGCCGCAGGCTTCTGCTTGAGCAAACAGAGCACCTCCTCGCCGCGCTGCATTCGGAAAGCGTCAAGGCGCTGGCGGCACAGCTCCAGCAGCTGGTCGCGCTCGGCGTCGCTCAGCTCCTCGCAGCCCACCAAGCCCTAGGCGCCCTGGTCGTAGCGGGTGATGCCGTTGAAGGTGAACCTTGCCCACCATGCGCTTGACGCGTTCGGTGTAGTAATCGATCTGGGTCACGTCTTCCCCCCAGGATTCGCCGGGCCACGTCCTGCGCGGGGGCCGGGCTTGCTGTTGCCTGGCAAATCCATGTCCAAGGAGCTCCATGAGCATCAGGGGTTGGTCAATGTGGCTCATGCGCATGCGTTTCGCGATG
>JBAXOO010000489.1:0-1748 GCA_037133235.1 Cyanobium sp. ELA507 | reverse complement strand
CCTCAACAACGTGCCGATCCAGCTGGTGGATGTGCGCGAGCACCGAGAGCTGGAGCTTGCCCGCCTGCCCTATCCGGTGCTGCACCTGCCGCTGAGCGAGTCCAACGACTGGGCGCCGCGGATCGGGGAGCTGCTGGAGCGGGATCGGCCGGTGGCGGTGCTCTGCCATTCCGGCATGCGCAGCTGGCAATTCGGCTCCTGGCTACTGCAGGAGCAGGGCTATGGCGAGGTCTGGAACGTGGAAGGGGGCATCGATGCCTGGAGCCGGGAGGTGGATCCAGCCATTCCCCGCTACTGAGGGCGTCCAGGACCAGGTGGCGATTCGCCGCTGCCTGAACTGGCCTGTCCAGGACTGGACTGGTGGGTCAGCGGGCAGCCTCGGCCCTGGCACAGACGCTCCGTGAAGGCTTCAAATCTGCCTACGATCCCGAGCATTCCAGGATCATCAGCGCGCTTGCAGAGCCTGCCCCGCCGGCAACAGGAGGTCCTTCAGGCCACGGTGCGGCACTACGTGGACACCGTTGAGCCGGTGGGGAGCCAGGCGTTGGTGCGCCGCTTTGCTTTGCCCGCCAGTCCGGCCACGGTGCGCTCGGCCATGGGGGCCCTGGAGCAACGGGGCCTGCTCACCCAGCCCCACACCTCCGCCGGCCGCATACCCAGCCAGCGGGGTTACCGCCTCTACGTGGATGAGTTGTTGCCGGCGCCGGGCGCGGCGGCCCTGCAGCTGGATCGGGAACTGGCCGGCATCAGCCTGCAGTGGGCCGCCCTCGACGACCTGCTCCAGCACCTGGCACGGCGGCTGGCCGACCTGACCGGCCTGCTGAGCCTGGTCAGCCGCCCCCAGCGGCGGCGGCCCCAACTGCAGGAAGTGCGCCTGGTGGCCAGCAGCGACCGCCTGATGGTGTTCCTGGTCCAGGGCCCCTCCCTCACCACCAGCCTCAACCTGCGGCTGCCCAGCGACAGCGCCGACCAACTCCCGCTCCTGGAGCGCTGGGCCAATGAACAGCTGGGCAGCCAACCCAGCGGCCAGATCGCCTGGGATCGGCTTCCAGCCCAGCTTGGTAGCAGTGGGAGGCTTCTGCGTCAGGCCCTGGAAAGCCACGGCCGGTTGGGTCGCAGCGGCGATGGGGAGGCATTGGTGGTTGCCGGTTTGGGGGGCCTGCTGGGTCAGCCGGAGTTTCGGCGCACCGCCACCCTGTTACCCCTGGTGCAGTTGGTGGATCAGGGCCCCCAACAATTGCTCGGCCCCGAACGGGAGGGTTCCCCGCCAGGCGGGGGGGGTATCTGGATCGGCAACGAACACCCCCACACGGCCCTGGAAGCCTGTGCTGTGGTGCAGGCCGCGTATCACACCGCCGATGGCGCCTGTGGCCAGGTGGCCCTGGTTGGACCGATGCGCATGGCCTATGCCACGGCCCGCTCCGCAGTGCAGTCAGTGGCCTCAATCCTGCAGCGTTTGCTGAGCTGAGCGGATGGACTCAGTCAAAACAGAAAAGAAGAGAGGGTTCGAGATATGACCTATTGCGTGGGCTTTCTACTGGAAAGCGGGCTGGTGTTCGTTTCGGATTCGCGCACCAACGCGGGGGTTGATTACATCTCGAGCTATAGCAAGTTGCATGTTTTCCAACCAGCTCCCGATCGGCTGTTTGTGCTGATGGCGGCTGGAAACCTGGGCACCACCCAGGCGGTGCTGAACCGGATCCGCCGGGATCTGGCCCTCGATGACGCCGCCGCGACCGCCTCGATGG
>JBAXOO010000488.1:0-1754 GCA_037133235.1 Cyanobium sp. ELA507 | reverse complement strand
TGATGGTTCCGGGGATCAACAGTCCTCATAGCCGCCGGTTTCGATCAAGGCCGTCTTGGCCTGGATGGGATCCGTGGCCTAGCGAATCCTGGGCCAGTTGGTGGTGATCAACACAATCGCGAGAAGGTGGGCTTTCCTTAACCCAGGCCCATCAGACTGGCCCCAGCCTCCGCATCTAGGCCATGAGCAGCACCTTCACTGACGCTCCTGACCTGCACCTAGCCTCCAGCTACGGGGATCCCGAGCGGACCGGCCTCGGTGCAAACGATCTCTTCGAGGGCATCAGCGAGCACCTCTTCTTCACCCTCGGCCGCCGGGTGGACAACGCGAGCCCCCACGATTTCTACCTGGCGCTCAGTTATGCCGTGAGGGATCGGCTGACCGGGCGACAGCTGGCCTCCCAGGATGCGCTCCGGGCGCACGAGCGGCCTCGGGCGGTGGCTTACCTCTCGGCGGAGTTCCTCATCGGCCCCCAGCTGGGCAACAACCTGCTGATGCTCGGCATCCAGGCGGAGGCCGCCACAGCCCTCCAGCGTTTCGGTATCCAGGACATCGAGCAGATCCTCGCCCTTGAGGAGGAGCCGGGGCTTGGCAATGGCGGGCTCGGCCGTCTGGCCGCCTGCTTCCTCGAATCCCTTGCCACTCTTGAGATCCCGGCCACCGGCTACGGCATCCGCTACGAATTCGGCATCTTCGACCAGGCGATCCGGGACGGCTGGCAGGTGGAGATCACCGACAAGTGGCTCCGGGGCGGCTGGCCTTGGGAGTTGGTCCAGCCGTCGATGAGCTGCCGGGTCGGCTTCGGGGGGCACACGGAGGTCTGGCATGACGACCACGGTCACTACCGGGTGCGCTGGATTCCCTCCGAACAGGCCATCGGCATCCCCCATGACGTGCCGGTGCTCGGCTATCGCGTCAACACCTGCAACCGGCTGCGTCTTTGGAAGGCGGAGGCGGCTGAGGCGTTCGATTTCCATGCCTTCAACAGCGGCGATTTCTATGGCGCTGTGGAGCAGAAAGTGAGCAGCGAAACCCTCTCCAAGGTTCTCTACCCAAACGATGGCCACGATGCCGGCCGCAGGCTGCGCCTGATGCAGCAGTTCTTCTTCGTGAGCTGCTCGCTCCAGGACATGCTGCGCAACCTTCGCAATCGTGGTCTCGCCGTTCAGGAGTTTGCGACCCACTGGGCGGTTCAGCTCAATGACACCCATCCGGCCATTGCCGTGGCCGAACTGATGCGTCTTCTGGTGGACGAGCATCATCTCGCATGGGATCAGGCCTGGGACATCACCTGCCACTCGATTGCCTACACCAATCACACCCTGCTCCCCGAAGCGCTCGAGACCTGGGATCTCGGCCTATTCGCCTCGCTGCTGCCACGCCATCTCGAACTGATCTATGAGATCAATGCCCGCTTCCTCCAACAGGTGCGGATGCGGTTCCCCGGCGATGGCGAACTGCTCGCCCGAGTTTCGATTATTGCCGACCAGGGAGGCAAAGCCGTCCGCATGGCCCACCTCGCCACCGTCGCCGCCCATCACGTCAATGGGGTGGCGGCCCTGCACAGTGATCTGGTCCGCACGGATCTGCTGTCCGATTTCGCCCGGCTCCAGCCGGAGCGATTCACCAATGTCACCAACGGCGTCACGCCCCGCCGCTGGGTGGCCCTGGCCAACCCTGCGCTGAATGAATTGTTGCAGGAGACGCTCGGCCCGGACTGGCCCGCCCGGGAGCAGGAATGGCCGAGGCTTGAA
>JBAXOO010000487.1:0-1758 GCA_037133235.1 Cyanobium sp. ELA507 | reverse complement strand
GCATCGATCCCTCCCGCTACGGCAGCTACCCCCATGAGTTCAGCGGTGGCATGCGCCAGCGCCTGGCCATCGCGCTCGCCCTGGCCCTGAACCCGCCGCTGGTGATCGCCGATGAACCCACCACCAGCCTCGATGTGGCCGTGGCCAATCAGGTGATGGCCGAACTGGCCGGGCTCTGCGAGGACAACGGCAGTGCCCTGCTGCTGATCAGCCACGATCTGGCCATGGCCGGCCGCTGGTGCGAGCGAATCGCCGTGCTCGACGGCGGAAGGCTGGTTGAAGAGGCGCCTAGCCACACCTTGCTCACCACCCCCCGTTCGCCCCTGGCCCAGCGGTTGGTGGGGGCCGCCCGCCTGCGGGAGGGCGGCGTGGCCGAACTACCACCGCAGACTCCGGCCCTGCTGGAGATTGAAGCGTTGCGCAGCTGGCACCCCCTGCCCTCCGCCCCCTGGAGGCAACGCTGGCTCAAGGCCGTGGATGGGGTGAGCCTCACCCTGCACGAAGGCGAAACCGTGGGCCTGGTGGGGGCCTCCGGCTGCGGCAAGAGCAGCCTCTGCCGGGCCCTGATGGGCCTGGCCCCGGTGCGGGGCGGGACCGTGCGCCTGGAGGGGCGCGACCTGCGCAAACTGGGCGGCGGCGACCTGCGCCGGGCCCGCCGCAGCATTCAGATGGTGTTCCAGGATCCCCTGGCCTGCCTCAACCCCCAGATGGACGTGGGCGAAGCGGTGGCCGACCCCCTGCTGATCCACGGCCTGGTGGGCCACGCCGAAGCCCGCCAGCGGGCCCGCGCCCAGCTGGCGGCAGTGGGCCTGGAGCCCCCGGAGGCCTTTGAGCGGCGCCTGCCCCGCCAGCTCTCGGGTGGCCAGCAACAGCGGGTGGCCATCGCCCGCGCCCTGATCCTGGAGCCGAAGGTGCTGCTCTGCGATGAGAGCGTGAGCATGCTCGATGCCGAGGTGCAGGCCGAGGTGCTCGACCTGCTCAGGGCGCTGCAGCGGCGCCTCGGCCTGGGCCTGCTGTTCGTAACCCACGACCTCAACGTGGCCAGCGGCTTCTGCCACCGGGTGATCGTGCTGGAAGGGGGAAAGATCGTCGAGCAGGGCCCCGGGGAGGCGCTGCTGCGCCACCCGCAGGCCGCGATCACGCGGACCCTGGTGGAGGCCTGTCCGCGGCTACCGGCCCTCGCCTGAGCGGCTGGCTTGAAAGGAGCGCCGTGTCAGCAAGAAGGAGGTGGCCGACCAGGCGATGCCACTCAGCACCCCGATCCAGGGGCCTGGCAACCCCAGGCCCTGAAGCAGGAACCCCAGCGCCATCGAGAGCCCCATGCAGAGGAGTTGGATCGCGCCATAGGCCAACAGAAGAGCACCACTCATCGCCACCCGGAAGCTCACCCGGGCGTGCATCACCGCATTGACCACAACGCAAAGTCCGCCGCTCAAGCCGATCGCCAGCGGGGCATTGTGCCCGCCCAACTGCCAGAACAGGGCGTACAACCCCAGATAAAGGAGTTCGCCAAAGCCTCCCACGAGCAAAAAGCGAAACAGGCTGGAACCGGTCAGACGGCGCAAACCGGTCAGACGGGAAAAACGGGGCCGACGATCCTCAACCACGGGATAGGGGCTGCGGTCGTAGCGATTCGACCGCTTCGAGGGAGCGCACAAACGACTGGGGCTTGCCGCTCACGGTGAGGAAGATGCGACCGATGTATTCCCCCATCAGGCCCAGGATCAGCGACTGAATCCCGCCGAACAACAGGATCGC
>JBAXOO010000486.1:0-1759 GCA_037133235.1 Cyanobium sp. ELA507 | reverse complement strand
GGTCTGCGTTCGAACCGAAAACTAGCAGCGCCGCCAGGGCTGCTCGATCAGGGCCGCCACCAGGACGATCGCAGCCATCCCCCAGAGCACCGGCAGCAGGCCATAGCGGCTCACCAGGGTGCCCGCCAGCACCAGGGGCAGGCTGAGGGCGATGTTGATCAGGTTGTTCTGCAGTCCAAACACCTTGCCCCGCAGATCCTCCGGGGTGTCTTCTTGGATCGTGGTCTGGGCCGGGATCGCCAGCAGGGATGATCCAACCCCGAGCACGGCGCACAGCACCAGGGTGGGCACCAGATGGCCCCGCACCTGGCCCAGGAGCACCAGGCTGAAGGCCACGGTGCCCAGGCCACTGGCCGCCAAGCGACGGCGGCTGAAGCGTTGGCCCAATTGGGCCATCGCCAGGGCTCCGATCGCCAGGCCCACCCCGCTGAGGGCGAGCAGGACGCCAAAGCCGGTGGGGCCAAGGGGTTCGATCGCGGCGGCCAGGCTGATGGCCAGCACGTAGAGGGCGGCCAGGACGCTGTAGAGGAGCACGAGCTGGAGCATGGCGGCCCGGACGCTGCGCCGCTCCCGCAGCACCTGCAGGCCCTCACCGATCTCCTCCCAAACGGAGACGCTGCGGGGTGGGCGGACCGGCTCCTGGATCGCGATGCCCGAAATCGTCAGCGCCGCCAGGCCGTAGCAGAGGGGTAGGAGGAGGAACTCGCCCCCTCGGATCCCCAGCTGGGCCAGGCTGGTTTGCAGGAGCCGCAGCACCGGATCCCCCACCGCGAAACCCACGATCGTGGCGGCCATGCTCGTGGCCTGGTAGAGGGAATTGGCGGCCAGCAACTGCCCCGTGGGGACCAGCAGGGGCAGGGCCGCCTGTTCCGCCGGGGCGAAGAACTGGGTGAGCACCGATTCCAGGAAGGTCATGCCCACCAAGGCCCAGTAGCCCCAGCTCAGCCCAAGCCACACCGGACCCTTCAGCAGACAAAGGGGGGCGAGCAGCAGCAGCGCCCCCCGCATGGCGTTGGAGGCCACCATCACGTTCCGCTTGGGCCAGCGGTCGGCCCAAACCCCCGCCACGGTGCCAAACAGCATGGCCGGGATCGTATTGGCCACATAGATCCCTGTGGCCATCAGGGTGATCACCTGGGCACGGGTTTCGAGATCGATGCGGATCGCTGCGGCGGCATCGACCAGGGCTGGATCGGCGGCGGGGTTATCGGTCACCCAGTACTGGGCGATCAGAAACACCATCAGCACGATGTAAAACTTGTCGGCCAACTGGGAAAAGATCTGGCCCAGCCAGAGCCGCCGGAACCCCGGCAGGGCAAGCACGGCGGCGATGCCGCCCTGTTCGGTGGAGGGTCTTTCAGGGGTGGGGGCTGCAACGCCGGCCACGGGCTCTGCTCCTGCTTCGCTCTCGCTCATCCAATCCGCCTGCTCATCTGACCTGCTCCCCGGGTTCGAAGCCGGCTCGGAGCAGTCTGAATGCCCGGGGGCGGCGGCCCAGGTGTTCGCCGCACCAGCACTCCACCAGTTCGAGCAGATGGAGCCACACCGTTTCCGGCCCCAGCAGCTCCCCGTCCCGGCGCCGGGGGATCGCAACCCGCGGCAGCCGTTGCAGCAGGGCCAGTTCCGAGGCGTTCAGCACCACCCGGGCCCCGGCCACGGCGCCGATCGCCAGCCCTTCTCCCGGCAGCAGGCTGCAGCGCCAATCCCAGTTGCCCAGGGGTGGGCTCAGGGGGGCGCCGCTGCGGCAGCAGGTCTGGAG
>JBAXOO010000485.1:0-1772 GCA_037133235.1 Cyanobium sp. ELA507 | reverse complement strand
TACTGGCCGGCCTCTACGACCCAACGGAGGGTGACATTCTGGTGGATGGCACCAGCCTGGCCTCATACGACCTAGGGAGCTGGCAACAGCGACTCGGGGTGGTGAGTCAGGACACGTTCCTGTTCAATGCGAGCATCGCCGACAACATCTCCTTCGGCACACCGTGGGCGACCCGCGAAGCGATCGAAACCGCCGCCACCCAGGCCCAAGCGGCCCGCTTCATCGAGGCGTTGCCGGAGGGCCTCGATACCCTCGTGGGCGAACGGGGCTACCGCCTCAGCGGCGGCCAACGCCAGCGTCTTTCCCTGGCCCGCGCCATCCTTCGAGATCCTGAACTGCTGATCCTTGATGAGGCCACCAGCGCCCTCGACAGCGAAAGCGAACGTTTAGTGCAGCAGGCTCTTGATGAGTTCGAGCGCAAACAGACCGTTGTGGTGATCGCCCACCGACTGAGCACGATCGTGAAAGCAGATCTGATCTGCGTGATGGAAGCTGGGAGGATCGTGGAGCGGGGCAATCACAGGGAGCTGATCCAGCATGATGGCCGCTATGCGCATCTCTGGAGGCAGCAACTTCAGACGGAGAACAGATCCACACTGAGCAAACAGTCTTCAGGGAGCATTGAGGGATAAGTTCTTTAAAGTCTGAACGATCGCTGGGAGACAGAACAGTGATAGGGCATAAGCTGCGAGAGATCTTTACTAGCCGCCCGCACCAGCTCCAGCCAACCGAGGCGCCCGTCGCCAGAGGTGATCGCTGGAAAGCCAGGCCCTTCAATGCCCTGGAAAGAAACTAGGGAAGGAACCCCAGGACGGGCTGCCCCGTCGCTGCTCGCCAAGGCTAACGATCTGGAGTCGCCTCGAAGGATGGAAACGGACACCGCTGCAGCTGGTGCCGTCAGGCCAGGAATCCTGGCTGGCATGCCAGAATTGAAGAAGGTTCTGTGGCGCTTGAGCCCCGCTCGCGCTCCGATCCTTCGCTTCGATAGAAACGTTGTGCCCAGTCAAGGCCGCAGAACAGCCCGCCGTCAGCTTCACTGCCCGGCCCATCCCGAGCAGGTTTTGGCTGGTGGCGGGAGGCGCTTTTTCCTTCATCTGCTCAGTGCAGAAGAGCTGCAGCAGCGGGGCATGCCGGTTGGCATAGCCAGGCTGGTGATCGCCAGCCATCCGGTGGTCACACTCAGCGATGAATGGCTGGAGGAGCTGTTTTGCCAGAGCTGCGGTACCAGCCGTTGGTGCCATGTGATCCGACACGACAGGGTCCGCCATACAGTGCGCTGGGCGCAGAGGGAGTTGTGGCAACAGGTGGCCCATGTGGACCCTCTGCACGCCAACCCGAGCGTCAGTGAATACAGCCGCCGCGAGGCGGGCCGCAAAGGCACCCGCCTTTTCCGAGAGCCCTGAAGGCGGCCATCCGGCCATGACACACCCGCTCCGAAACCCACCCGATGCCCTTCGATTCCAGCTCCCGCATCTTGATCACCGGTGGCACCGGCAGCTTCGGCAAGGCGTTTATCGCCGAGACGCTCTACCGCTATCCCACCATTGAACGGTTGGTGGTCTATAGCAGGGATGAGCTCAAGCAGTGGGAGCTGCAGCAGCTTTATCCCGAGCAACAGTATCCGCAGCTGAGGCTATTTCTGGGCGATGTGCGCGACCGTGCCCGCCTGGTTCGGGCCCTGGAGGGGATCGATACCGTGGTGCATGCGGCAGCGCTGAAGCAGGTGCCGGCTGCCGAGTACAACCCGATCGAATTCATCAATACCAATGTGC
>JBAXOO010000484.1:0-1783 GCA_037133235.1 Cyanobium sp. ELA507 | reverse complement strand
CGGTGCCCGGCGCCTCCGCATCAAAGAGCTCCAGGGTGATGGTGCCGGCTTCGGTATCCATCGTGGCGGTGGTCATGGCGCTGGGTGGCAAACGATCCAATCCTGCCAGCTGATGCGGCTGGGTCCGCTCAGGAGCTGGGGCGTCGCGGTTGACCGGTTCACCCCCGCTCGCGCAGTCAAACCACAGCGACGCTGCGTCAGAACCGCTATGGGCAGGCCAAAGCGGCCGAACAATGGAGGGTCGCTCGGGTCAAGGAAGGAAGTTGGGCCAAGCGAAACAACGCCTCAGCAGGTTGGTGAGCCTCCGGGATGACTCAGGTCGCCTCTCGCTGGAGAGTGTTCTGAGTGCAACGGCCCTGGGCCTAGCCCTCTTGTACCTGATCAACGACAGCGCAGCCGCCAGCACTTCAGGGGCTGCGCCGCATCCGGCCGCTTCCGGACCCATGGGCGGCGCTGAACCGACGACCGCCGCCGGTGGATCCAACCCCATCCGTGCTCAGCAGGGAGAAGCTGCCGCGGGGTTCCAGGATCCCGATCCCCCGTCGAGCCCGGCAGACCCTGGGATTGATCCGAGCGGCCGCCTTGGCCCATGGAGTGGTCTAGGGAGCGGGTTCCAGCCACAGGGCACTGTTGCGCTCGATGCCGCGCCCAGGGCAAACCAAGGGGCTGATGCGCTTCCCCTGGCCGCAGGCTCTTCCGCCTTCGTCTCGAGCGATGGCCGCGGTTTTCGAAGCGGCTCGAGCTCGCAAAGTCTGGCCAGCCGTAGCGGCGCGGATCCCACTCTCCCCGCAGAGGCAGCGGCCCAAGAGAGCCCAATGGCCGAGGAACCCGAAATCCCAGGCTTCCGGGTGGTGCTCCGCAGCAACGAAACCATCGTCAGTCGCTCCGTGGAGGGTGTTGCCATCACCGACCTTCGCCAATCCCTGGCTGCCATCACCACCTTGGTGACCAATCTACGCAACCGGGAGACGCCGCAGGTGCTGGTGAGCTCAGACAGCCAGCTCCATCTGTTAGCCCTTTCGGCGCTGGGTGATGCCACCCTCACCCTGGAAAGCGACCACAGTGGCCTCAACACAGCGAGTCTCCTGGTCGGCCCGGAGGCCAATGCCATCCGCATCCAGGTCTTCGAGACCATCGACGCCGGCCTGATCGCAGGAATGGCCGCCCGAAGCCAGATCCACCAGTCGTTGATCGCCATGCGCGATAGCCAGCTCCAGGACAGTGGCCATGGCGGTTCCCTCGACGTCAGCAGTCTGGTCATCTTTCTTCTGAAGGCCCCAGGAGAGAGCTTGAAACGCCAGCTGGGCATCGACCTGCTGGCCGAGGCGATGCAGAACAGCACCATCCTTCTGGGCGACGGCAACGACCGGGTAACGCTGAACAGCGGCTTCAGGGACCTCGAAGGAACACGCCCTGGGCTGGTGATCGACATCCCCCCCGCCGCCGGGCCAGACAACGATCCATCCGTGCAACTGCGGGCCCGGGCCATCGGACTGGCGGACAGCAGGCTGGAAACCGGCGGTGGCAACGATCAGGTGAGCATCAAAACCTGGCTCGATCCGGGGGAGGTGGGCCTCCCCACCGGCAGCGCCGACCTGGAGCGCATCGCCCTACTCAACTCCAGCGTGCTGCTCGGCGCTGGCAATGACCAGCTCATCATTGATGGCGCAGTAATGGGTTCGTTGCTTGATCTCGGCAGTGGCGACAACCAACTGAGCATTGACGGTCAAGTGCTGCAGTCTGCCGTGCTCCTAGGCCCGGACTCCCGCAACCAGATCACCCT
>JBAXOO010000483.1:0-1787 GCA_037133235.1 Cyanobium sp. ELA507 | reverse complement strand
CAAGCCAACCGGCCAGAGACGGCCGCCCCACCAGCCCAACGCCCCCATGTCGATCCGCGTTCAGTCCCCGCATTTCGTGGTGGAACAGCTAGAGGACGGCTGGATGGTCGAAACCAGCCACGTCACCAAGGACAACGAAGGGGACTGGATGATGGACCACGACGAACTGGTGGAACTGGCGGATCTGCTCAAGCGGGCGCTCGAGAGCTGAATCGCGCCACCGTCAGCCCCCGACCACGATCGGCAAGTGGCTCTAGGCGGCTTGGGCCTCAGCGCACCGGCAACGGCAGCGGCTGGCCTGGTTGGCCCGGCTGGACAGGGTGATCCCAGCCATAGGAGCCAGCGGAAGGCGGAGCGAAGCGACCACCCTGGCGCTTGCTCCAATCCGGCACGGGGATGCCGTTGCGCTGGAAGACCTGACGCAGGGCCTCCCGGTGCTTCTGGCGCTGGGCCTCAATGGCCTGCCGCTCCTGACGCATGCAGCTGCGCAGGGCATCGCCATTGGGGGCGGTGGCAAGGCAGCGCTCCCCTTGCTGGAGGATCGCGATCCGGGCCTGGTGATCCTGAACCGCCAGGGAGCGGGTTTCAGGGAAGACCTTCTGCTTCTGGGCCTCCGTGAGCCGGGGACCTTCCCCCTTGCGCAGCGGCTGGGGGGTGGTCTGGGCATGGGCGGCGGCCCCGAGCCCGACCACCAGAGCGGCGGCGATCAGGGGGCGGCAAAGGGAAAAGGGGCGAACCA
The DNA here is from genome assembly GCA_037133235.1 of Cyanobium sp. ELA507. Taxonomy (GTDB): domain Bacteria; phylum Cyanobacteriota; class Cyanobacteriia; order PCC-6307; family Cyanobiaceae; genus Cyanobium. The sequence continues at coordinate 1,048 of JBAXOO010000483.1, read as the reverse complement.
TGGGATGGCGCTGGGTAACAAAACCATCGTGGGGAACAGATCTGCCGGGAATGCGACTGGATCACCGCCCAGATGTGACTGGATGTGACCGGCGCCTGGCGGGGGCTGCCGCTCAGGAGTCCACCACCGACCGGCCCCGCAGCGTCACCCCGAAACCATGGGGCCCCCGGTGCGATTCAAGTCCACCGCCATGGTCGCGGCCAATCCGTTCAGCGATCGCCAGCCCCAGGCCGCAGTGGCCCTGATCGCCCCGGGAGGGATCGAGCCGCTGGAACGGCTCCAGGGCCCGCGACCAGGCCAGGGAGGGGATGCCGGCGCCGTGGTCCCAGACGGTGATGGCGAACCCGAGCTCACCCTCCCCCCGCAGCTCCAGCCGCAGGGGCGGTGCGCCATAGGCCAGGGCGTTGTCGATCAGGTTGGCGAGCGCCCGGGTCAGGGCCGTGGGCCTAACCCGCCGTACGAGGGGTTCGAGCACCAACTCCAGGGGCACCGCACCGGCCACGGCGGCTACCTCCGCCACCAACGCATCGAGGGGCACCTCCAGGGCCGGTTCGGCCCGATGCTGGCCAGCGAAGAGCAGAAACTGGCTCGTGATCCGCTCGAGGGAGGCCAGATCGGCCATGCTGCGCCGACATTCGGCCTCCGTGAGGCCCGCGGCCGCAGCCAGATCCAGCCGCAACCGCAACCGGGTGAGGGGCGCCCGTAGGTCGTGGGCAATGCCGGCCAGCATCGTGGCCTGCTCCCGCCCTGAGCGCTCCAACCGCTCCACCATGGCGTTGAAGCGGGCGGTGAGGCGCCGCACCGCGATACTGCCGGCCAGGGGGAGCGCCACCTCGGCCTGGGGTTGGAGGCTCAGCTCCGCCACGGCCTGCTCCAGCCGCCGCAGGGGACGCTGCACCTCATGGGTGAGGTAGAGCAGGCCGGAGCCCAGACCCCCCACGCCCAGGGCCACTCCCAGCAGCAGGGGGTCGGGCGGCCAGCCCGGCAGCTTCGGCAGCGGAGCAAACAACCAGACAGCCTCCAGGGGGGAGGCCATCGCAACCCACAC
>JBAXOO010000482.1:0-1789 GCA_037133235.1 Cyanobium sp. ELA507 | reverse complement strand
CGATCTGCCGAAGGATGCCCTGCAAGCGATCGGTACGCCGGAGCTGCTGGCCCGGCTGGACCCGCTGGTCAAGCCCGTGGCGCAGCTGTTTGACCCGACCCAGGCCACCGCCCTGGCCTTCCCCTGGTCGATCAATCCCTGGGTGCTGGTGTTCCGCAACCGGCCCGACCTGGCCCGTCGCAAGGCCGAAGGCTGGGATCTGCTGCTCGACCCCAGCCTGCGGGGCCGGGTGGTCCTGCCGGCCACTCCCCGGGTCTGCATCGCCCTGGTGGAGGGCCATCCCGGGCGGTTGGCGGGCCTGCGGGCCCAGGCCCTGGCCTACGACGACCGCGACGGCCTCAGCCTGTTGCTCGATGGCCGGGCCGAAGCGGCGGTGTTGCCGCGCCAACGGGTGATCCCCCTGCTGCGCCGGGATCCCCGCCTGGCGGTGGTGCTGCCGGAACAGGGGGGCCCCGTCGCCTGGAACCTGCTGCTCAGCCCCGCCGGCGCACCGGCGGCCCCGCTCGAATGGCTGGGAGAGGCCCTGGAGCCCCCCCTGCTGGTCCGCCTGCTCACGGCGGGCTGGGTGCCCCCCCTGCCCGCAGCCCAACTGGAAAGGGCCCTAGCGGGCTTTCCCGAAGGCCTGAGAGCCCTGCTGGCGCCGCCATCTCTGGTACAGGCCCGCTGGCACAACCTCCCCCCCCTCAGCGGGCCGGAGCGCAGCCACCTCCAGGCCCTCTGGGATGGGGCCGCCCCACCCCAACCCAACAGCTGAGCCAGGGTCCCGCCGGGGCCCTACCCCCACAACCGCCGCCGCGGAGCGGCGGCCAGGCGACGGTGGGTGTCGGCCAGGAGGTCCGGGATCGGCAGGCCGTGGGGGCAGCGGGGCAGGCAGTCGCCGCAGCGGGCGCAGGCGGAAGCATCCCGCTGCTCCCACCAATGGCCGGCCCGGCCGATCAGGTTGTAACGCTCGCCGGCAAAGGCCTCCAGGCCATGGCCCACCGCAAGGTTGCGCAACCGCAGCAGGGCCGGAATCGGAACCTCGGCGGGACAGGGAAGACAGGCTCGGCACTGGCCGCAGCGGTCGTCGCCCAGACGCGCAGCGGCGGCGGCGCTGAGCCGATCGAGGGCACCGCTCTCGAGAGCGGTGCGGGGGCCATCGGCGGCGGCAAGGCGGGCGGCACAGCCGAGGTCGCCGGGGCGGGCCGCCCCCAGGGTGAGGGTGCTGATCCCCTCCGCCAGCAGATATCGGTAGGCCAGCTCCAGGGGCGCGAAGGGGGCACAATCGGCCACCAGGGAATCCGGTGGGTCGTAAAGACGCCCCCCCTTATCGGCCGGGGAGATCGCCATCACCCCGATGCCAGCCGCCAGGGCCTGGCGGGCCAAAGGCATCCGTTCCGGATCCAGCAGGTGGAGATGGAGGCTGCAGAAGCTGAAACGCCCACTGGCCAGGGCCGCCTCGATGAGGGGGGTTTCCCCATGGCTGGAAAAGCCCACCTGCCCCACCAGGCCCTCAGCCAGGGCGGCCTCCAGGAGATCCGCCCCCGACCCCTGCAGGGCCCAGGCCAAATGGGCCGGGGTGTTGAGACCATGCACCGCCCAGTTGTCAAGGCGGGCGATGCCGAGGCGCGCCAGGCTGGCCCGCAGCTGGGCCATTCCCTCCGCCAGGCCCACCCCTTCCCCTGGCCCCGGCAGCAGTTTGCTGGTCAGCACCAAGCCAGCGTGGACGGCCCCATCCCGCTGGGCGAGGGCTGCCAGGGCCTGACCCAGGAAAGCTTCGGCCGGGCCGTAGGCCGGGGCGGTTTCGATG
>JBAXOO010000481.1:0-1789 GCA_037133235.1 Cyanobium sp. ELA507 | reverse complement strand
TGGCCAAGAACCGCTGCAAGATCAGTGTGCTGGCAGCCTTGACGAATCTGTTCCTAGCCCGGCGACAGTTGCTCCCAACAGTCTGAACATGGGAATGGTGTGGCTAAATACCTGGATTCAGCCTCAATAATCAGCCAAAAGAGGCTGGGACTGAGCCCATAGAGCCTCCAGACATGGTCTCAGAAGCAGATCAGGGCAAAAAGCAGCTTTGCTGATTTCAGCGGTCGTTTAAACCCCTATTGACCAGAGATTCCTTAGACCGGCTAGCCGGCTCAGGGACTTCAGCGACCGATGCTGCGATAGGGGACCTTCGAGAGATAGTCGAAACTGGTGCTGCCTTGGGGGGCGCCAACGCCGCGCAGGGCAGGAAGGCTGCGCACCCAGGGGAGGTAGTCCTCGGGGAATCCACCGCGCCGTTGCTGGGCCCGGGCCGGGAAGGCCTTGGCTGTGCCGGTGTACACGATCTGGGGGAAGCCCAGGATGCCGCGGTAATAGGCGTCGTAGCGGCGGGAGGTGAGGTTGAAGGGAGTCTCACCGACCTCACGGGAACCCACCACCCGGTTGCGGTGGTAGGGAACGGTGTCGTAGCCGAAGTTCTCGAGGTATTCCTCGGAATCGAGGATCTGATCTACGGCACCTTTGATGCCCTTGGTCATGATCACGGCCGACCAGGCGATCTCTTCGGATTTGCCGTAGGTGGGTCGGCCGAGCAGCTTCTCCACCAAGTGGCGAACCACTTTGTAGTTGCTGTTGAGGTTGTAAAAGCTGCGGGTGAAGGTGTCCGAGAGACACAGGGAGCGGATGAAATCCCGCACGGTGATCTGGCCGTTGCGCACCTGGGACTCCAGGTTGCGCTCCCGGTCGACCTTGAAGGCGTAGAAGAAGATCTGGCGGTAAGCCGCCTCGATCACGAAGTCCTGGTCTTCGCGGTCCATGGCTTTGCCCATGGAGATGGCTTTGGGGTCCTCGTCGGAGCCAACCCGGAGGGGGTCCACCCGGGAGTTCTGGGTGGTGGGGGCGTACTTGAGGAGGGGAAGAGCCACGCGGGGTCCGGCATCCGTCGGTTTGGATCGTAGAAGTATGGCCGCACCTGGCTTCCGCCAGCCCCGTCAGGGCTTACAGACCGTAACGTTGGCGACCGTTGCTGGAGGCCGCTGCGGTTGGTCTGATCGCTTCTGCGGGCTCACCATCCCAGCAGTGACACACTGGCCCCGCTGGCGCTTCCACCGGCCCATGGCGCCGTTGTTGCGCCCTCCTCAGCCGGCGGGCTAGGGCCATCGACCAGCCGGGTCTCGATGCAGAACGAGGCGGTGTTGGAGAGCCCTTCCACGGTGCTGGTCCGTAGCCGCACATCGGGGCCGGCAAAGCTGAAGCGCTCCAGGCTGTTCATCGTTTCGTAGCTGGTCGTTAGGACCAGAGCGTCCCGCTCATCCATGGCGAAGTGGCCGGCCACGGGGGCGGTCTCGGCGTAGCCGCGGTCCCGCAGCAGCAGCCCCTGGCGGCCCACCCCGTCGGTGGGAATCAGGCCAAACACGCTCTCGCCCTCATGGGCCTCACCGGCCTTATCCCAGGCCATCGAGCCGCTCCAGCGGACGCGGCATCCCCCCACCAGGGCGGCGGGGTCCTCTCCATGGAGTTCGGCGATCGCCACCAGGCGAGGATCGTTTGGGGGGATCTCCACCACCTCAATGAAGGAGTTGCCCGGTTCCGCCTGGCGATGCAGCAGATGGTGACTGCTGCGCTGGGAGCGCCAGCGGCCGCAGCTGAGCCGGAAGAAACTGATCGCATC
>JBAXOO010000480.1:0-1795 GCA_037133235.1 Cyanobium sp. ELA507 | reverse complement strand
GGCCGGATCAGGCCGGACATGATCCGCAGCAGGGTGCTCTTGCCGCTGCCGCTGCGCCCCAGCAGGGCCAGCACCTCGCCGCGGTGCACCGAGAGGCTCACATCGCCCAGCACCGTGAACTCGCCCTTGCCATCCGGCAGGGGGAAGCGCTTGGATACGTGGTCAACGGTGATCAGGTCCATCGGGAATGCGGTGCGTGGTGCGGAGATCGGGCGAGGGTTGTGGCGACGAGGCGGTGGGATTCGAGGCCGTGATCAGAGGTGGTACCGGCGTTCAGCCAGGTCGTAGAGGGGGCGCCAGAACAAACGGTTGAACCCCACCACGAACAGGCTCATCATCCCGATGCCCAGGGCGATCCGGGGCCAGTCGCCCCGGCCGGTGGCCTCGGCGATGTAGGCCCCCAGGCCACTGGCGGCCAGGGTGGTGGTGCCCCAGCTCACCACCTCCGAAACGATGCTGGCGTTCCAGGCGCCGCCGCTGGCGGTCACCCCGCCGGTGACCCAGGACGAGAAGATGCCCGGGATGATCAGCTTGCGCCAGCGCTGCAGCCCCTTGAGCCCCACGTCGTCGGCCATCTCCCGCAGGTCGGAGGGGATGGTCTGGGCGCCGGCGATGGCATTAAAGAGGATGTACCACTGGGCCCCGAGGGCCATCAACAGGATCGAGCCCCAGCCGATCGGAATATGGGAATGGATGAAAAAGAGGGTGGCAAAGGGGAAGATGAAGTTGGCAGGAAACGAGGCCAAGAACTGCACCAGCGGTTGCAGCAGCCTTGCCAGGCGGGGGTGGAAGCCGATCGCCACGCCGATCGGGGTCCATATCAGGGTGGCGAGCACCAACAGCAGTGACACCCGCGCCAGGGTGAGCAGCCCCAGCCGGAACACCGTGGCCACCTCGGCCAGGCCCACCTGGGTGAGCACGAAATGGATTAAGGCGGCCAGCAGGGCGCCGATCAGCACCAGCAACGCCAGGTTGAACAGGCGCTCCTGGCCAGGCAGAGCCGGTTCCTCCTCGTGGTCCTGCACCGTGCCGAGCAGGGCGGACATCAGCCGATCCACCCCCTCCAGCACCGGCGTGGAGGCCTCCGCCACCAGGCGGGGGATGTGGGCGGTGGTGAGCAGGTCGTAGAGCCAGGATTCCGGCGCGTCGCCGGAGGCGCTCAGCTCCAGCCGGAAGCGATCGGACCAGGCCACCAGGGGCCGCCAGAAGATCTGATCCACCAGCAGGATCACCACCGCCATGGTGGCCATGGCCCAGCCGAGGGCCCGCAGGTCCTGGGCTGCGATCGCGGCGGCGACGTAGGAGCCGATGCCCGGCAGGGTGTAATCGTGGTTGAGAACGCTGATCGCCTCGCTGGCCGCCACGAAGAACCAGCCGCCGCCGAAGCTCATCATCGCGTTCCAGAGCAGGGGAATCGCGGCGGAGGGCAGCTCCAGGCGGGTGAAGCGTTGCCAACGGGAGAGGCGGTAGAGGGTGGTGGCCTCCCCCAGCTCCTTCGGCACCGTGCGCAGTGATTGGTAGAAGGAGAAGGTCATGTTCCAGACCTGGCTGGTGAAGATCGCGAAGATCGACGCCGCCTCCAGGCCCAGCAGGCTGCCGGGGAACAGGGCGATGAAGCCCGTGACCGTGATCGAGAGGAAGCCCAGCACCGGCACCGACTGAAGAATGTCGAGCAGGGGCACCAGCACCCGTTCGGCGCGACGGTTGTGGGCGGCAACCCAGCCGTAGATCAGGGTGAAGAGGAGCGAAGCCGCCAGCGCGATGAACATGCGCAGGGTGGAGCGCGCCGCGTAAT
>JBAXOO010000479.1:0-1797 GCA_037133235.1 Cyanobium sp. ELA507 | reverse complement strand
CCAGGACGCAAAGCCAGCCTCGGCGAGATCGGGGGCCAGGGCATCACGGGCAGCCACCGCCCCGGCCAGATCGGCGAAGAGAGCAAAGAGGCTGGGGCCTGAACCACTCATCGCCACCGCCAGGGCTTGGGGGGCGCGGCGCAGCAGGGCCAGACCCTGGCGCACGCTGGCCACCTCTGGCTCCACCACCGCTTGCAGGTCGTTGCGTAGGGTTGGCAAAGGGCGCCCACCCGCCAGGGCCGCCAGCAGGGGGGCAGCCCGCAGGACCTGGCGCCGCTGCTCAAAATCGGCCTCGGTCTCGAGATAGAAATCACTCCGCAGCTCCCGGCAGCGGCCAAAGGCCCAGGGCGTGGAGACGCTGGATTCGGGGTGCTTGATCAGCAGCACGCCGAAGGGAGGCAACGAAGGGATCCCAGGCGTGGTCTCGCCGCTGAGGTCTGAGCCAGCCGGAATGGCCGCCTCCATCAGCTCCCCCCGCCCGAAGCAGAGCCTCGTGCCGCCCTCCAGGCAGAAGGGCATGTCGGAGCCGAGGGCCGTGGCCATGGCGTGGAGATCGGCGGCCGTGAATCCACAGCCCCAAAGGGCATTGAGGCCCACCAGGGTGGCCGCCCCATCGCTGGAGCCGCCGGCCAGACCGGCGCCGATCGGGATGCGTTTGTTGAGCTCGATCCGCACCCCCAACTCCGGCAAACCGGAGCGGGCGCGAAGCATCTCGGCCGCCTTGACGATCAGGTTGTCGGCGCCGGTGGGAAGGTCGGACCGGTCGCAGACCAGGCTGATCCGGCCATCAGCGGTGGGCGTGAAGCGCAGCGAGTCGGCCAGGTCGAGGGTCTGCATCACCATGGCTAGCTCGTGGTAGCCATCGGGCCGCAGACCCAGCACCTCGAGGTGCAGATTGATCTTGGCCGGGGCGATGGCGGTGAGGGTCATGGCGTGGGCAGATCCGCGGTGAGCTGATTCAAGCCTTCGGCCAGGGCCAGCCAGCGCTGCGGCGCCAGTTCCTGGGGCCGCTGGCTGAGCTCCACCCCGGCGGCGGCCATCAGGGCAGCGAGCTGATCCTCCGGCAGCAGGCCGGCCAGGCTGTTGCGCAGCATCTTGCGGCGGGCCGCGAAGCAGCGCCTCAGCAGCGTTTCGGTGGTGCGGGCCAAGGCCGGTTCGGGGCGCTGCTCAGGGGGAAGGGGATCGAGGCGGATCACCTCGGAATTCACCTTCGGCGGTGGGGAGAAGCAGCGCGGCGGCACCGCAGCCACCGTTTGGCAGCGGGCCAGCAATTGCATCCGCACGCTCAGGGCCGAGTAGGCGCTGCTGCCGGGCCGGGCGCGGATGCGCTCGCCTACCTCCTGCTGCACCAGCAGCACCAGGGCGCGGTAGGGCGTGTCCAGCGGACGCTCCAGCCGGCCCACCAGCCGCTCCAGCAGGGGGCCAGTGATGTTGTACGGGATATTGGCCACCACCTTTTGGGGCGCGGGTCCCGCCGGTGGCACCAGGGGCAGGGCCAGCACGTCGCCCTCCAGCAGCTGGAAGCGGGGATCGGCGCCGAAGCGCTGGCGCAGGCCGGTCACCAGGTCGCGATCGAGCTCGATCGCCAGCAGGGAGGCGGCGGGGCTGGCCAGCAGCCGCTCGGTGAGGGCGCCGCGCCCGGGACCCACCTCCAGCAGGTGCTCGCCTGGCTCGATCGCCGCAGCGGCCACGATCCGATCGAGCACCGCCGCATCAGTGAGCCAGTGCTGGCCAAAGCGCTTGCGGGCCCGGTGGCCGCCGAAGGTCATGGCGTGGGTGGTGGCTGGATCTCCAGAT
>JBAXOO010000478.1:0-1800 GCA_037133235.1 Cyanobium sp. ELA507 | reverse complement strand
CCCCTTCCCTAAGCAAGGGCCTTTGCATCAAGGCGGCGTAAAAGCCATCGCCGCCATCGCGACCCGGCCACCACTGGCGCTCCTCCAGAAGGCGCCAATCAGGGCGTTGGTCTAGGAAGTGCCGAACCCGTTCGCCGTTTTCGCGGGGATGCACCGTGCAGGTGGCATACACCAGGTGCCCACCGGGAAGCAGCAGGGGAGCAAGCCCCTCCAGCAAGCGGCTCTGGACGTCCACGAGTTCATCGATGTTGGCGAGGTCCACGCGCCAGCGGGCATCCGCATGGCGCGCCAAGGTTCCCAGCCCAGAGCAGGGGGCATCCAGCAGAATCCGGTCGAAATGATCGCGCCACTCCGGCCGCAGGGCGGCCAGTTCGGCGGCATCGGCCGCCAGGGTGTGGATGGTCGCCTCGCCCATGCGCTGGGCATTCTCCACAAGCCGCCGCAGCCGCGGCTCGGAACGGTCGACGGCCCACACCTCACCCCGCTCCTTGAGACAGGCGGCGATCTGAGTGGTCTTGCCGCCGGGGGCAGCGCAGGCATCGAGGATCCGCTCACCAGGTTGGGGATCCAGCAGCGGGACCACCGCTTGGGCATGACGATCTTGCACACACCACTGGCCCTCCTGGAAACCCGGCAGGCCCCTCAGGTCGCCGCAGCGCTCCGGCAAGGTGAGCGCCAAGGGCGCTTCAGCCACGGGATCCGCCACCACCCCAACGGCGGCGAAAGCCGCCCGCAGGGCCTCCGGAGTGATCCGACCCGCATTCACCCGCAGATCGAGCGGTGGTGAACAGTTAGCGGCCTCGGCAAAGGCTTCGGCCCGCTCGGGGGGAAGCCAGCGAAGCAGGTCGGCCGCCAGCCACTCCGGCAGGGAGCGGCGCAGGGCCAGGGAAGCGGCGGGATCGGTCGGAAGCGCCAGCCCCAGCCAGGCGGGCAGCGATGGCTGGCCCTCCTGGCCGGAGGGAAGCGGGGCCTGGGCCCGGGACCTGGTGCGCAGCACGCCCCTGAGGATTCCATTCACCACCGGCGCCAACCGGGCCAGCCCCCCCCGCTTAGCCAGCTCCACCGTGGTGCTCACGGCCGCCGCCGCGGGCACCCGGTCACTGAACAGCAGCTGATAAAGCCCCACATGCAGCAACCAGCGCAGGGGCGGCGGCTGGCGCAGGGCCGGCACCCGGGCCTGGGCATCAATCCAGCCATCCAGCAGCCGGCGTTGGCGGATGGCGCCGTAGGCCAGTTCGGTGGCCAGGGCCCGATCCAGCGGCGCCAGATTGCTGCCAGCCATCTCCCGCTCCAGGGCGGCATCGGCATAGGCCCCAGCTGCCACCGCCTGCAGCACCCTCCAGGCGATGCGGCGGGATGCCACCCCCTCGGGGTTGCCGGGCGATTCAGGCGTGGGGGAAGCGGCGGAAGGGGTAGCCATCAAAAGGGGAGCGGGCCTTCGGCACGCCAGCGGTGGCGGGCCAGGGGGAGACGCCCCGCACCATCCACAGGGATGCCCTCGGCCAGCAACATGTCCCGCTGGATCCAGTCGCTGCCCTCCCGGCTCGGTGCCATAGCGATACAACCTCGGGCATTGACCACCCGGTGCCAAGGCAAATCGGAGGGCAGGGGCAGGCGCCGCAGGGCCCAGCCCACCTGGCGCGCGCACCCCCAGGCACCGATCAGCTCCGCGATCTGGCCGTAGGTGGCCAGGCGACTCCGGGGGATCAGGGCCACCGCGGCCCAAACCAGTTGATCAAACCCCGGACCTTCCGCCCCTGCCGCCACCAGCCTGTCTCCGAAACTCCTCCAATCCTGCAC
>JBAXOO010000477.1:0-1823 GCA_037133235.1 Cyanobium sp. ELA507 | reverse complement strand
GACTTCGTTCCCTACGCCGGCCTGAGAATCGAGAACTGGGTGGACTGATCCCAGGACAGAGTTTGCTCAGCTCCAGGGAACGTCGAGGAACTCCACGAGAAGCACACCCCGGTGGGTGCCGTGGATCTTCACCAGGCCCGCCTTGGCGGCCTGCTCCATCCCGGCACGCTCCTTGCGCACCTGCTCCGCGCTGGCGAGGACCCGCACCCAGCCACCGGTCATGAAGTCCTCGCTGCCCGTCTCGAAAACCTGCAGCCGTCGATGCTGGTTGCTGTTGTGCTCGTAGTAGAGGCCCCCGCCGGTGGGGTCAGTGCCCTCCGCCACACCTGATCCACCATCAGCTTCCCGATCGCCAGCGGATCCTGCGCGGCTGCGTCGATGGCCTCACCGTCGAGCACCAGTGGATTGCCTGGCTCGTCTCGGTTTTCCGAAATGATGAGACGTTGACCCATCGGTGTCGGAGGGTTCGGAGCAATCTCCAGCCTTACCTGGTCAGCGCCGTTTGGGCACGCGTGCCCAAACGAGTGCCGGTGGATCCAGTTTTGGGCACGTTTTGGGCACGCCCCCTTTGGCCAATCCCTGAAAAGTCAATCGGGGCGACAGGATTCGAACCTGCGACCTAGTGCTCCCAAAGCACCCGCGCTACCAAGCTGCGCCACGCCCCGTCGTTTGGGACTGTAGCCCTGCTGGGGGTCACTCCCGGTAGATCGCCAGGGCGGCCACCAGGCCGGCGATGAAACCGCCGGCGTGGCCGATCCAGCTGACGCCGGGGGGGCTCAGGAAGGGCAGCAGGGTGGGCAGTAGGCCGCCGTAGGCCAGCAGGCAACCGGCCGAAAGCAGCATGGAGAGGGGGCGTTTCTCCAGCCAGCCAATCAACAGCAGATACCCCAGCAGCCCGTAGACCACGCCCGAAAGCCCATGGCTGGCGCTGGGCCAGAACAGCCACACCGGCACCTCCATGGCGATGACCGCCAGCCAGACGGCCAGGTAATCGCGGCTGCCCTTGAGCAGCACCAGCCAGGAGAGGGGCAGAAACCAGAGGGAGTTGCTGATCAGGTGGGCGAAGCCCGCGTGGCTGAAGGGTGCGGTAAGCAGGCCCCAGGCGGGCCCGCCGTGCACCAGGGGCAGGTTCCAGCGGCCGCCGAAGACCAGCTGGTCGATCAGCTCCTGGCCCCAGGCGACCGCAAGGACCATGACGGGCAGCAGGGCGCGGGTTTTCAGCCGGCTCAAGGCACGGTCTAGGCGCTGGGGAAGGGCCTCGGCCATCCGAGCGGTTGTCCTGCAAAGGAGGTAATTCTGACCGGGCTCAGGCGGCTACGGCTTCGGTTTCCCGATCGCGGCGGATCGCAACCAGGGAGGGGGCAAACAGGAATACCGCCTCGCCAAGCCGCTCCGACTGGCCGTCCATGGCGTAGACGCCACCGGAGACGAAATCAATCGTGCGCTGGGCTTCTTCGGTGTCCATGGCCCCTAGCTGCAGGACCACGGTGCGTTGCTGCTGGACGGCCAGCACGGCTTCAGTGCCCTGGCTAAAGCGGCAGGGTGTCATCACCACCACCTCGGGAGGACGGTTGCCGAAAGGGGTGGGCATGGCACCGGGGTCCTGGGCATTGGACGTTGGCTTCCACATTCGCGCAGGTTGGCGCCCTCGCCAAGCCTCGACATCTGCAAGGGGTGGACGGCCGGGTCCGACAGGCTAATGTTGATATCAACACATGAGGCACCCATCGTGGACGTCTCCGCCGCTTTCCCTTTCTCCCCCGAGCCTTTTAGGGAACCCCTGAAAAACCCGCTAAAATCAGCCAAGTTCTCGAACTGAGACT
>JBAXOO010000476.1:0-1823 GCA_037133235.1 Cyanobium sp. ELA507 | reverse complement strand
CCAAGCCCAACTCGATGGCCAAGCCCAACTCGATGGCCAAGCCCAACACCAGGGCCGGGACCAAAGCGACGACCAGCCCCTAGAATGGCCCTAACTCATAGTCATTCCGCTTAGACCCCCCCCTTTCCTTGTCATGGCGCGCGATCCCGGTCGAGTTCTGATCTTCGACACCACGCTCCGCGACGGCGAACAGTCGCCCGGGGCCAGCCTCAATCTGGAGGAGAAGCTCGCCATCGCCCAGCAGCTCTCGCGGCTCGGCGTCGACATTATTGAAGCCGGCTTCCCCTTTGCCAGCAGCGGTGATTTCAAGGCCGTGCAGCGCATTGCCGCGACCGTCGGCACGGCTGACGGCCCGGTGATCTGCGGCCTGGCCCGCGCCGCCGCCGGCGACATCAAGGCCTGCGCCGAGGCGGTGGCCCCGGCCGCCCACCACCGCATCCACACCTTCATCGCCACCAGCGATATCCACCTGGAGCACAAACTGCGCAAATCCCGCGCCGAGGTGCTCGACATCACCGGCGAAATGGTCGCCTACGCCCGCTCCCTCGTCGACGACGTCGAGTTCTCCTGCGAGGACGCCGGCCGCAGCGACCCCGAGTACATGCACCAGGTGATCGAGCGTGCGATCGCCGCCGGCGCCACCACGATCAACATCCCGGACACCGTGGGCTATGCCACCCCGGCCGAGTTTGGCGAGCTAATCGCCGGCATCAACCGCTGCGTGCCCAACATCGACCAGGCCGTGATTTCCGTGCACGGCCACAACGACCTCGGCCTGGCGGTGGCCAATTTCCTCGAAGCGGTGAAAAACGGCGCCCGCCAGCTCGAATGCACCATCAATGGCATCGGCGAGCGGGCCGGCAACGCCTCCCTGGAGGAGCTGGTGATGGCCCTTCACGTGCGCCGCAGTTACTACAACCCCTTCCTCGGCCGCCCCGCCGAAAGCACCACGCCCCTCACCGGCGTGCGCACCGAAGAGATCACCAAAACCTCGCGGCTGGTGAGCAACCTCACCGGCATGGCGGTGCAGCCCAACAAGGCGATCGTGGGGGCGAACGCCTTCGCCCATGAATCGGGCATCCACCAGGACGGCGTGCTCAAGAACCCGCTCACCTACGAAATCATCGACGCTCGCACCGTTGGGCTCACCGATAACCGCATCTCCCTGGGCAAACTTTCCGGCCGCAGCGCCTTCCGGGCCCGCCTCGAAGACCTCGGCTACAGCCTCGACGGCGAGGATCTCAACGATGCCTTCGTGCGCTTCAAGGAACTGGCCGACCGCAAACGGGAGATCTCCGACCGCGACCTCGAAGCGATCGTGAGCGAGCAGGTGCAGCAGCAGGGCCAGCCCACCTTCCTGCTGCGGCGGGTGCAGGTGAGCTGCGGCACCGGCCTCCTGCCCACGGCCACCGTGAGCCTGGAAACCTCCGACGGCCTTGAACGCAGCGAGGCCGCCATCGGCACCGGTCCGGTGGATGCGGTCTGCCAGGCCCTCAACCGGCTGGCGGGGATCCCCAACGAGCTGGTGGAGTTTTCGGTGAAGAGTGTCACCGAGGGCATCGATGCCATGGGGGAGGTCACCATCCGGCTGCGGGCCGGTGGCGTGCTCTACTCCGGCCATTCCGCCGACACCGACATCGTGGTGGCCGCGGCCCAAGCCTTCGTGAATGCCCTCAACCGCCTGGTGGCGGGAGGCGAGAGGGCTCCCCTCCATCCCCAGAAGGCCCCCTTACCGGTGGCGGAGCTGCCCAGGCTCTGACTGGGGCGATGGCGGCTAAGGTCAGGGCCATTCGGTCTTGAAAACCCCTGGCCAAGCGCCCCCC
>JBAXOO010000475.1:0-1834 GCA_037133235.1 Cyanobium sp. ELA507 | reverse complement strand
ACACTGAATTCTGCTGGCGTGAGACCTCAAGCCATGGCGACGATCACCTGGTCCGAACTACGCCGCCGTGTGACCCGCCTCGGCGCGGCCCTGGATGTGGTGGTACGGAGCGATCCGGAAGTCTGCGGACTCAGCGGCGAGAATTTCTTCCTCTCCCTCCACCATGGCGGCCAGGGGGACTGCAGCGTCCACGATCTTTCGCTGATCGATTGCCCAAACGAACTGGTGCTGATCGAATTCGAGCGCTGGATGCGAGGTGCCGGCCACGTTCTCGATCTGTAAAGCCCGACCCCATGGCCGATCGCCTTCCCCTTGATCTGCCCGGCCCCCCCCGGCGGAAGCCCGGGGGTCACTCCAGCCCAAACCCGCGCCGCCGCCCTGGTCGCTGGCGGCAGCTCTCCATCGGACTGGGCCTCGGCGGAGCCGGCGGCGGGCTGCTCGCCTCCCTGATGCTGATTCCGGAGCGGTTCGACACCCTGCTGCTGGTGAGCACCGCCATCGCCAACGTGATCGGAGGGCTGAGCCGGCTTGGCTTGGGCCTGCTGCAGTTGACTGGCGTGCTGGTGGTGGCGCTGCTCGCCCTCCTGGCCTTGGTGCTGCTGCTGGGAGGGATGGTCCGGGTGGCCCGGTGCCTGGCGACCCCTGGCCTCACCCGTGGAATCTCTGAAACCAGAGGCCAGCCAGTTGCCAGGACGACCAAAGGAAGATGAGCAGGATCAACCACTGCAGCCAGGGAGGCCGGTTGGAATCCGGAGGAGCCATCGGACGCAGCCTCGGGTGATGGGCGAAGGTTAGGAGGCAGGCCGTCGGTCAGCCTGCGGAGCATTGCCCACCGGGGTCGAAAGCTGGCCGGGCTCGGCTTAGCCGCTCAATCCACCAGGATCGCAGGGAGTAACGGTGATCTTGTCCCTCGTGGTGCGGCAACCACCCTGAGCAGCACCACCATGAATCCCCTGGTACGGGCCTTGCTCGATCCGGCCGCCTATGACCATCCGGTCGTCGCCGTCGAGCTGATCGAGACCCACATCTCCTGGATCTTTCTCACCGGCCACTTCGCCTACAAGCTGAAAAAACCGGTGAACCTCGGTTTCGTGGATTTCAGCACCCCTGACCTGCGGCGCCGTTGTTGTGAGGAGGAGGTGCGCCTGAACCGGCGGCTGGCGGCGGATCTCTATCTCGGCCTACGCGATCTGCATGGTCCGCCGGAGCGGGCGCACCTCGGTGGCGAAGGCCCCGTGATCGAGGCCGTGGTGCAGATGCGCCAGTTCCAGCAACGGGATCTCCTGCCCGAGGCCCTGCGCCGGGGGGCGGTGGGGCCGGAGCAGATCGACGCGCTGGCGGATGATCTGGCCCACTTCCATGCCGATGCCGCCCAGGCCTTGCCGGCCGCTCCCTGGGGCACCCCCGAGCGGGTGCTCGATCCTGCCCTGGCCAACCTGGAAACCCTGGCCCAACTGCAACGATCCCCGCCCGATGGGGAGGCGATGGCCTGCTGGACCCGGGACGAACTCACACGCCTGCAGCCCCTGCTGCGGGCACGGCGCGAACGGGGCCGCATCCGCGAATGCCACGGTGATCTGCACCTGGGCAACATGGCCCTGCTCGGGGAGCGCATCCGGGTCTTCGACTGCCTGGAGTTCAGTCCTGCCCTGCGCTGGATCGACCCGATCAGCGATCTGGCCTTCCTGGTGATGGATCTGCAGGAGCGGAGCCACGGTGACCTGGCCCTGCGGCTGCTGAACCGCTGGCTGGACACCGGGGGCGACCATGGCGCCCTGCCACTGCTTCCCTGGTACCTGGCCTACCGGGCCCTGGTGCGGGCCAAGGTCACGGC
>JBAXOO010000474.1:0-1835 GCA_037133235.1 Cyanobium sp. ELA507 | reverse complement strand
TCGCCGCTCTCCTGGCCCTTAGCACCATCTCCCTGACTGGTCTCACCACCGGGGCACGGGCGATCGAACCGCCGCCCCCTTTGCCGAGCCTTCCAGCGATCGAGGCCACCCCTACACGCCGCGCTGCAGCAGCTCCAGCTCCGCGGCAGCCCGCTATTCCGGTGGTGCCTCCCGCCGCCACCACAGCTGCGGCCGTGGCCACCACCAATCGAAAGATCGTGCTGGAACTGGGCAAGCGCACGATCAGCCTCTGGGAAGGCAGCAAGGTGCTCGGCAAGTGGCCTGTGGCGATCGGTGATCCGGAAACCCCCACACCCACTGGCGTGTACAGCATCCGCAACAAAGTGACCAATCCCCAGTACCAGAGCACCAAGAGCGGCAAGAACAATCCCATCATTGGTGCCAACGGTCCCCTGGGTGATCGCTGGATGGGGTTCCATGCCACCAGCAAGGACCAGTTCGGGATCCACGGCACACCCCCGGCCTGGGCCTGGGCGGTGCACCAGGGTGCGGCGGTGACCCATGGTTGCGTCCGGATGCTCGGTCCCCACGTGCGGGCGCTGTTCGACCAGGTGGATGTGGGCACACCGGTTGAAGTGAAGCCCTGAGGCCATCACTGCCGCGTTGCTGCAGCAAAGGTTGAAAACAATCTGCAGATCAACCCTGAGGCCAGTTGGGAACCCCGTCCCACCCCTTAATGTGTCGATCTCCCCATGGACGCTGATCAGCGACAGCTCCCCTCCTATGCCTCAGACAGGTCACCCACGCACCACGGATCCCCTCAACAGCACATCGCTGAAGTGGTGCCAAGACGGGGAGCTGTCCCAGCTGGATCTCGATCGGATTCTGAAACTCTTGGTTCAGTCCGATCCCGTGGCCGAAACCTTGGTCGCTGATTTTTCCAAGGGACGCTGCTGAAGCTGGCGGGCGAGCGCCCAGGCCAGCCCGTCCCGGCTGGCCACCCCCTGGAGGGCTGAAAGCGGCAATCCGCCTGGGGGCACTCCTTTGGGAAGGTAGCCACCGGCGCCGTCCTCCACTGAAAACACCGGGATCTGACGCAGGCCTGCCGGCAGAAGTTGGTCTTCGAGTCGATCAAGCCGTGCGCTCCCCGGCAGCCAAACGAGCTCTCCTCGGCGGCACGCTCCCAGCAAGAGGCTTTCGGTTCGCCCCTCGGCCGCGGAGAGGCCGCGTTGAAGATCCTGCAAGCTCACCAGACCGATCACTTGGTCCTCCTCCATCACCAGCAGGGCATGGACGTGGGCCTGAACCAGTTGGGCCAGGGCATCCGTGGCGAGGGTGTCCGAGGGCAGCACCAGCGGCGCTGTGGGTTCGAAAGCCTCGCGCACCGAAAGCGATGCAAGGCTGGCCCGACGTCGCTCTTCGATCGGATCGGTGCCCACCAGTCCGGCGTTGTCGAATCCCTGCCAGCGCTCCACCAGGGCGGCACTCAGGCCGGCCGCCGCCATCAGCGGCAGCACGATGCGGATGTCGCGGGTGAGTTCAAACAGCAGCAGCAGGGCGGTGAGCGGAGCACGGGCGCTGCCGGCGAGCACCGCCGCCATGCCCACCATGGCGTAAGCGGGGGGTTCGGCCACCGGAAGATGAAAGCCACCCTCCCCCAGTAGCTGGCCATAGGCATTGCCCAGCACCGCACCCAGCACCAGGGCCGGGGCGAAGCCACCGCCCACGAAACCGGTGGCATTGCTGAGCGCCGTGGCTACCAACTTTACCCCAATCAGCAGCAACAGGGTGACCAGGGGGATGCCACCTTTTCTTCCCAACAGGGCCTCGATCGTGTCTTAGCCCACCTCCATTACCTGGGGAAACACCAGGGC
>JBAXOO010000473.1:0-1838 GCA_037133235.1 Cyanobium sp. ELA507 | reverse complement strand
GAGTGCTGGGCGCCGGCCGACTGACCGGGGGCCGCTGCTCTGCTGACCGCTGCGGTCCCTCCCCCTGGCCAGGTGAGTTGCTGACCTGGCGCTGCTGTTTGTCATACAAGGCAAGCCCGAACGGATTGCCAAAGGTCATCAACGCCCGCTTCATGGCGTCTGTCTCCGCCTCTTTGAGGGCGGACTCATGAGCCTGGCCCAGATCCACGTCGATGCCATGGCCAGCACCGCTGCCTTCACGGACCAGGGGCAGCAGCCCCCCGGCGTTGACGGTGACGCGCACGCGGGCGGTGTAAGTGACACCCCAGCCCGGTTTTTGGTCCCTGCCGATAGGACGCTCAGCCTGGGCTACGCAGCGCATGGCAACGGTGTGGCGCTGCCAGCCGTCAAAGCCAAAGATGCGGTTGGCCTCAGCGACCACCACCCAACCTTCCACGTATGCCACTTTCCCGCGGCCCTGCTCCCGCTGGCGGACGTTGGCCCGATCGAGGGGTGCGGCAAGGGCGGCGAGCTGTTCAGGAGAGAAGCCACAGGGCTGAGCAGGCTGGGCCTGAAGGGCCTGCGGAGCCATGCCTGATTCCGGTGCTGCAGTGGTCTCCGCCTCGGTCCGATCAGTGGAGCGGACAAGCTCCAGGGCCGAGCTCGGCCTCTGGATGGGTCGGGACGCTGCGGGGCGGGTGATGGTGCTGGCCCCGTTGGAGGAAGGAGCGGCGACGGTCATGGCGATGGGAAGCGATGGAGCGAAATGGATTCGGTCAATGAGGGGCCCCGGCAACACCACCGAAACCCCCATATGGGAGGGGCCTCTGGCCCCTAGCGGATGCGCCAGGAGCGGCGGGAGAAGAGTTGGGCACCGGGGATGAGCTGGCCGGCTTTGAGGGCTTCCTTGATGGCGGCCTTGTCCGGCTTGCTAGTGGTGGTGAAGCTCAGCCACTGGGGATCGAGGGCGGCCTCGTCGTCGATCTCGACGGCCTGCGATTTGCGGGAGCTGAGCTCGTGATGGGGGAAGGAGAAGCGGGTGGCTGCCGGCTGCAAGCGAGTGAGGACCAGGACGAGGGATTCCTCCAAGGCATCGGCCCGGGATTCCTCGCTGCGGGCCAGTTCCACCAGTCGCTTGGCCTGCTGCTGGCGATAGGCGGCTTGACCCCGCAGGTGCTCGATCACCCAGCAGTAGGAATCGGCCTTGGTGTCGAGGGCCTGTCGATGCCCCTCCTCCTGCAGCAGGGCGGCTTCCAGCTCGCTGATGGCCTGGGAGCGGAGAACTGGATCGTCACTGTCGAGCTGCTCAGCGAGACGGGCGATACGGGAGGTGAGTTCCTGGTTCTCGATGCCCAGCTGCCACAGCCCCGGCGAGGGGGCCTCTGAGGTGGCAGGTGCGGCGGTCTTGATGGCTGTGAGGACGGTCATGGGTGAAAGGAGCAGAGGTGCAAACGGGGAGAGATGGGGAGAGATTGAGCAGGGGCGCTGCGATCAGCCCAGAACCGACGGAGCGCCAAAAGCCGGAGAAACCTCCATCACGGCAAGGGGCACGGGCGAACGGGAGGCGAGCCGCCGCGCCTGCTTGACCAAGGAGGCCGTGCCGGAGCCCCCGGGAAAGGCCACCACCAGCACCGACACGCCTGATGTGGCTGTGCAGCGGGCCTGGGCCACGGCCAGGGCCTGCTCCAATAACTGGCGATTGCGGATTGGCCCCGCACCCCGGCCATAGAGATGCCATTCGGCCGGCAAGGAGAGCGCATACCAACCGAGCTGATCGGCGGCCCGGGCGATGGCCTGATCAGCGCCACGGGCACCGCCATGGAGGAGCAGATGAACCGCCCGCCCGCCCGTGCGGGACA
>JBAXOO010000472.1:0-1840 GCA_037133235.1 Cyanobium sp. ELA507 | reverse complement strand
CCTGGCCGGTGCGGCCCATGTTGGGGAAGAGGAGCAGCGCCCCGGCCGCGGCCGGCAGCAGGCTGACGCCCTTCTGTTGGGCGGCGGCCACGTTGCTGGCGCGACCCTCCACGGTGCGGGCGCCCACCACCTCGCCGGTGGTGCTGTCGACGACGCGGATGTCGAGGGCCACGTAGTCCTGGGTTTCCAGCTGCTGTTGGTTGTTGCCGAAGCCCAATAGGCCGAAGTTGCTGGAGGAGCCCTTCTCACTCACCGCAGAGTCGTATGAGGTCACCGTGCCAAGCACGATGTAACGGGCGCCGGTGAGTTGGCCCTTGCGGGCCGCGTTGGGTCCTTTGCGCACCAGGCCGAGCTCGGCCATCTCCTGCTCGGAGAGCACGGCTGCCACGTTTTGGCGTTCCACCACCTGCACCTCGCCGGTGGCCTGCAGTTCGTTGGCCAGGGCATGGGCCATGTCGGTGGCCACCGGGCCCTGCCACCACCAGGTGCTCGGGGTCACCTTGTTTTTGAAGTCGGGCACCGACACGGTGGGCCTGGGCAGGGGGCGGCTGCCGCTGGCGGGATAGCTGGGATAGCCCCCCTGGGCCAGGGCACCGCCCACCGGAGCGGCCACGCTGAGCGCCAGCAGCATCGCCGCAGCGGAAGCGCGGCGGCGATGCGGAATCGCAACGAATCCAGGGCGAAGGGGCAGGGCGACCATCGGGAATAGGGACGGACGGGAAGGTCATTCAAGCAACGCCCCACTCGCTGACCACCGGCGGAACTGGCCGGGAAAAGGGGGCTTTGGTATCGGCTTCAACCATTGACGGGTCGGGGTTTGGCTTCACTGAATCAACCCGAATTGGGCTGCGTGCCGCGCCCCCTCCCCCATGACCGCCACCGTTCCCTCGAATTCCTCCTCCAACCCGCCCGGATCGGCGCGCCGATCCGGGCGGGTTGGAGGAGGAATTCGAGGGAACGGTGGCGGTCATGGGGGAGGGGGCGCGGCACGCAGCCCAATTCGGGTTGATTCAGTGAAGCCAAACCCCGACCCGTCAATGGTTGAAGCCGATACCAAAGCCCCCTTTTCCCGGCCAGTTCCGCCGGTGGTCAGCGAGTGGGGCGTTGCTTGAATGACCTTCCCGTCCGTCCCTATTCCCGATGGTCGCCCTGCCCCTTCGCCCTGGATTCGTTGCGATTCCGCATCGCCGCCGCGCTTCCGCTGCGGCGATGCTGCTGGCGCTCAGCGTGGCCGCTCCGGTGGGCGGTGCCCTGGCCCAGGGGGGCTATCCCAGCTATCCCGCCAGCGGCAGCCGCCCCCTGCCCAGGCCCACCGTGTCGGTGCCCGACTTCAAAAACAAGGTGACCCCGAGCACCTGGTGGTGGCAGGGCCCGGTGGCCACCGACATGGCCCATGCCCTGGCCAACGAACTGCAGGCCACCGGCGAGGTGCAGGTGGTGGAACGCCAAAACGTGGCAGCCGTGCTCTCCGAGCAGGAGATGGCCGAGCTCGGCCTGGTGCGCAAAGGACCCAACGCGGCCCGCAAGGGCCAACTCACCGGCGCCCGTTACATCGTGCTTGGCACGGTGACCTCATACGACTCTGCGGTGAGTGAGAAGGGCTCCTCCAGCAACTTCGGCCTATTGGGCTTCGGCAACAACCAACAGCAGCTGGAAACCCAGGACTACGTGGCCCTCGACATCCGCGTCGTCGACAGCACCACCGGCGAGGTGGTGGGCGCCCGCACCGTGGAGGGTCGCGCCAGCAACGTGGCCGCCGCCCAACAGAAGGGCGTCAGCCTGCTGCCGGCCGCGGCCGGGGCGCTGCTCCTCTTCCCCAACATGGGCCGCACCGGCCAGG
>JBAXOO010000471.1:0-1843 GCA_037133235.1 Cyanobium sp. ELA507 | reverse complement strand
GGGCGCCACGGCCCCACCGAAACCCGCCAGCGGGCCTACCCCCGCCCAAGCCACCGGCGCCCCCCTGAAGGTGGCAGAGCCCAGCGAAGCCGAAGTCCGGGGGCTTCTGGACCATTGGCTCCAGGCCAAAACCGCCGTGATGGGCGGCGCCGAACCACCGGCCGAGCTGGATCAACTCGCCCGGGGAGCCCCGGTGCAGCGGCTGACGGCCGCAAGGGCCCAGGACCGCGCCCGGGGCCGGACCCAAAACATCCAGGTCCAGGTTGAGTCGCTTGCGATCCAACAGCGCTCCCCCCAGCGAATCGAGGTCGTGGCGGAGCTCCGCTACAGCGACAGCACCCGCGACAGCGCCGGCAAGGAGGTGGACCGCACCCCGGCCACCACCCTGCGCAATGTTTATGTATTCGGACGCGATGGCGACACCTGGCGCCTGGCGGCCTCCCGGCCGGCCCGCTGATCCACCGTTCCTCCCCCTGAGCACCCCTTTCCCCCATGTTCGACGAGCTTTCGCAGCGGTTTGAGGACGCGGTCAAGGGGTTGAGGGGCCAGGCCACCATCTCCGAAACCAACGTGGACGGGGCCCTCAAGGAGGTGCGTCGGGCCCTGCTGGAGGCCGATGTGAGCCTGACGGTGGTGAAGGACTTTGTCGAGGAGGTGCGACGGAAGGCGGTGGGAGCCGAGGTGGTGCGTGGCATCAGCCCCGACCAGAAGTTCATCCAGCTGGTGCATGAGCAGCTGGTGGAAACCATGGGTGGTGCCAATGCGCCCCTGGCGGCGGCCGGCACGGCCGGAGCTCCGACCGTGGTGCTGATGGCTGGACTCCAGGGTGCTGGTAAGACCACCGCCACCGCCAAGCTGGGGCTGCACCTCAAGCAGCAAGGACGCAAAGCTCTCTTGGTGGGAGCCGACGTTTACCGCCCGGCGGCGATCGAGCAGCTACGCACCCTGGGCGACCAGATCGGCGTGGAGGTGTTCAGCTTGGGCACCGAAGCCAAGCCCGAAGACATCGCCGCCGCCGGCATCGCCAAGGCCAAGGCCGAGGGCTTTGACACCGTGCTGGTGGACACCGCCGGCCGGCTCCAGATCGACACCTCGATGATGGAGGAGATGGTGCGCATCCGCCAGGCGGCGGCGCCCGATGAGGTGCTGCTGGTGGTGGATTCGATGATCGGCCAGGAGGCGGCCGATCTCACCCGCGCCTTCCACGAACAAGTGGGCATCACCGGGGCCGTGCTCACCAAGCTTGATGGCGATTCCCGCGGCGGCGCCGCGCTCTCGATTCGCAAGGTGAGCGGTGCCCCGATCAAATTCATCGGCACCGGCGAGAAGGTGGAGGCCCTGCAGCCCTTCCACCCCGAGCGGATGGCCAGCCGCATTCTGGGGATGGGCGATGTGCTCACCCTGGTGGAGAAGGCCAGCAAGGAGGTGGAGCTGGCCGATGTGGCCAAGATGCAACAGAAGCTACAGGAGGCCAGCTTTGATTTCTCCGATTTCCTTCAGCAAATGCGTCTAATTAAACGCATGGGCTCCCTGGGTGGGCTGATGAAAATGATTCCAGGCATGAATAAAATCGACGATGGCATGCTCAAACAGGGCGAGCAGCAACTCAAAAAGATTGAAGCGATGATCGGCTCGATGACCGAAGCCGAACGCCAGAAGCCGGAGCTGCTCGCCTCCCAACCCTCCCGCCGCCGCCGCATCGCCGCCGGCAGTGGCCACACCCCAGCCGACGTCGACAAGGTGCTGGCCGACTTCCAGAAGATGCGGGGCTTCATGCAGCAGATGACCCGGGGTGGCGGCATGCCTGGCCTGCCCGGCATGGGCGGGGGATTCCCAGGTATGG
>JBAXOO010000470.1:0-1857 GCA_037133235.1 Cyanobium sp. ELA507 | reverse complement strand
CTGGAGGTCGGCGTGCCCTGCGATCGCCAGGGCTGGATGGGGTGGGATCAGGAGCTGAGCGGCGGAGCCAGGGGATCAGCCGGCGTTAGCCCCCCCGGTAGCGATCAACGTGGCGAGGGTTCCTCCCCCGATGCTTCGGGCCTGGGCCACCGCAAGCCCAGCCGGGGGGGAGCCGGAGCGCAGGGCCAGGGCCGCAGTGGCCGGTTCGCTCCAGCCCACCAGCGCCTGGGGCCAGACCCCCGTGGCGATCACCAGCAGGCTCAGGGCCAGGGCCGGGAAGCGCTCGCCCCAGCGGGTGGCCTGCCAGTCGGCCCGGGCGTTGTCGAGGCGGCCAAAGCCCACCCGGTTGAACAGGCGGATGGCATAGACCGCCGTGAAGCCCGAGGCCAATAGACACACCAGCGTGGCGCGGGGGAAGGTGGTCCAGCTGCCCTCAAACACCAGGAGCTCGGCGGGAAAGCCCGCCAAGCCTGGAATGCCGGCGGCGGCCATCAGGGCCAACAGCAGCATGCCGGCGGTGAAGGGCAGGCCCCGCAGCGGATTGAGCAGGCCGGCGAGCTCAGCGATTGCCGTGGTGCCGGTCTTGCGCTCAATCAGGCCCACGCAGGCGAACAACAGGGCCACGATCAGCCCGTGGGCCAAAACCTGGGCCACGGCTCCCTGCAGACTCATCGGGGTGGCGGCGGCGATGGCTAGCACTAGCAACCCCATGTGGCC
Source organism: Cyanobium sp. ELA507 (assembly GCA_037133235.1). GTDB lineage: Bacteria > Cyanobacteriota > Cyanobacteriia > PCC-6307 > Cyanobiaceae > Cyanobium. The sequence goes on along the minus strand of JBAXOO010000470.1, from coordinate 1,140 downwards.
CAGGGAGCTGTAGGCCATGAGTCGGCGGATGTCGGTCTGGGCAATGGCGTTGAGGGCGCCGTAAACGGCACTCAACGCTCCGGCGGCGGCGATCCAGGGGGACCAGGCAGCCCAGGTTTCGGGCAGGAAGCCAACGCCGAACCGCAGCAACCCGTAGGCCCCCAGCTTCGAAACGCATCCCGCCAGGATCATCACCACCGGGGTGGGCGCCTGCCCATAGGTGAAGGGCTGCCAGCCGTGCAGGGGCACGATCGGCAGCTTCAGACCGAAGCCCAGCAGGAAGAGTGCCAGCACCCAACGGCTGGCCTGGGGGGTGAGGGAAGCGTGGGCGAGATCGGCATAAGCGAAGCTGAGGCCATTGCGGTTCAGCCAGCCCAGGGCCAGCACCGCCGCCAGCAGGCTCAGGCCTGACACGGCGCCATAGATCAGATAGCGGATCGCGGCTCCGGCACGCTTCTGGCCGCCCCAGATCGCCACCAACAGGGTGGTGGGGATCAGCACCAGCTCGAAGGCCAGCACAAAGAGCAGGGCATTGCGGGCCAGAAAGGCCCCGACCACGCCAATGTTGGTGGCCAGCAGAAGGGGGAAAAACAGTCGTGGGCGGCTTTGGTCGGCCGGTACGGCCAGGATCGCCAGGGTGGTGATCAGGGCGGTGAGCAACACCAAGGGAAGCGAAAGGCCATCCAGACCGAGGTCGAGGGCCAGGCCCAGCTTCGGCAGCCAGGCCAGATGCAGGTCGGGCGGGGCGGCCCGCCAGCAGGCCAGGCCCACCAGCAGCTGGGCGGCGGTGCTGAGGGCCGCCAGGCCGCGCACCCTCGTCGAAGCGGTGGTGGCAGGCAGCAGAGGAAGGAGCAGGGCCGCGGCCAGGGGAAGCCCCGCCAGCAGCAGCAGTGAAAGGGAGGGCATCAGCGGAGCGGGCGAAGGAGATCAGGAGTTGCGCTGCCCTGGCCGGAAAGCAGCCAGGCGGCCATCAGCAGCACCCCGAGCACGAGGCTGAGGGCATAGGCCTGGGAGCGGCCGGAGGTGGTGAGGCTGAGGCGGCGGGCCCCCTCCATGGCGACCCCACCAGCGCCGCCGCTGAAGCCATCCACCAGCCGTTGGTCGGCCCAGGCGCTCAGCCGGGTCAGGCCTACCACCAGA
>JBAXOO010000469.1:0-1861 GCA_037133235.1 Cyanobium sp. ELA507 | reverse complement strand
ACCGCCCTGCAGAAGCGCATCCTCAACGCCAGCCGCGGCCCGGCCGTTTGGGCCCTGCGCGCCCAGACCGACAAACGGCCCTACGCCCGCCAGATGCTGCAGCTGCTGCAGCACACCCCCAACCTGCACCTGCGCGAGGCCATGGTGACGGGCCTGGTGGTGGAGGGTGATGTCGCCCCGGCAACGGGACAACCGGGCGTGTCGCCCAGCACGGTTGCGCCTCTGGAGCCTGCTCAAAGCTTGGAAGGGGGCTCGGGCGCGCCTGAGGAGGGAGCCTCGTGTGATCCGAGCGGCGTGGCCCACGGCCCCCAGGGCCGGGTCAGCGGCGTGCGCACCTACTTCGGCAGTGTTTACAGCGCCGGGGCCGTGATCCTCACCACCGGCACCTTTCTTGGCGGCCGGATCTGGGTGGGGGATCGCTCCATGGCTGCCGGCCGGGCCGGCGAGCAGGCCGCCGAGGGGCTCACCGAGGCGCTGGCGGCGCTGGGCTTTGTCACGGGGCGCCTCAAGACCGGCACCCCGGCCCGGGTGGATCGCCGCAGCGTGGCCCTCGACCAGCTGGAGGAACAGCCCAGCGATGCCCATGACCGCTTCTTCTCCTTCGATCCCACCGCCTGGGTGAGCGGCGAGCCGATGAGCTGCCACCTCACCCGCACCACCGCCGCCACCCACCAACTCATCCAGGCCAACCTCCACCTCACGCCGATCTACGGCGGCTTCGTGGACAGCAAGGGGCCCCGCTACTGCCCCTCGATCGAAGACAAGATCGTGCGCTTCGCTGATAAGGAGAGCCACCAGATCTTCCTGGAACCGGAAGGCCGCGATACACCCGAGCTCTACGTCCAGGGCTTCTCCACCGGCCTGCCGGAGCGATTGCAGCTGGAGCTGCTGCGCACCCTGCCCGGCCTGGAACGCTGCGTGATGCTGCGGCCCGCCTATTCAGTGGATTACGACTATCTGCCCGCCACCCAGCTCAAGGCCAGCCTCGAAACCAAGCGGGTGGCCGGGCTGTTCAGCGCCGGCCAGCTCAACGGCACCACCGGCTACGAGGAGGCCGCCGCCCAGGGCCTGGTGGCGGGCCTCAACGCCGCCCGCCTGCTGCGGGGCCAGGAGCCGGTCCACTTCCCGCGGGAAGGCAGTTACATCGGCACCCTGATCGACGACCTGATCACCAAGGACCTGCGGGAGCCCTACCGGGTGCTCACCAGCCGCAGCGAATACCGCCTGCTGCTGCGGGGCGACAACGCCGACCGTCGCCTCACCCCTCTGGGCCGGGAGCTGGGCCTGATCGACGATCGGCGCTGGGACCTCTTTGCCGCCAAGCAGGCAGCCATCGCGGCCGAAACCGAGCGGTTGGAAACGGTCCGGCTCAAGGCCAGCGATCCGGCGGCGGCGGCGGTGGGGGCGGAAAGCGGCGCGGCCATCAAGGGATCCATCACCCTGGCGGACCTGCTGCGGCGCCCCGGCTTCCACAGCACCGACCTGCTGCGCCACGGACTGGCCAGCGCCGAACTGCCAACCCCGGTGCGGGAGGGGGCCGAGATCGACGTCAAATACCGCGGCTACCTGGCCCGCCAGCAGCAGCAGATCGACCAGGTGCGCCGGGCCCAGGGCCGCGCCCTGCCACCCCAGCTCAACTACGCCGCCATCACCACCCTCTCGACCGAGGCCCGCGAGAAACTCGCGGCCATTGCGCCCCTCACCCTGGGCCAGGCGGCGCGGGTGCCGGGGGTGAGTCCGGCGGATGTGAATGCGCTGCTGCTCTGGTTGGAGCTAGAGCGTCGGCGAGGAAACACCGCTACATTGGCCCATCACCAGGGTTGAGAAGGCAGGTGAGCGCACCGCGAGCCATTCCCACCTC
>JBAXOO010000468.1:0-1868 GCA_037133235.1 Cyanobium sp. ELA507 | reverse complement strand
TCACGATCAGATCGGCCATCACCGTGAAGCTCTTGTCGATGAAGTTGTCGTTGCGTTGCGAGCGGGGCACGGCGGCAGGTCTGGTTCTGCTCACCATCCTGCCCGGTGTGCGCCCGGGTATGGGCTCCATTTTTCCTAACCTGGCCCATCGCGCCTGGCGCCGGTGCACTTCCCCTCTCCATCCGCGGCCCCCCAGGCCCCAGCCGAGGCCGGCGATTCGGAGGGCGCCATCGGCCAAGACCCGTCCGGTTTGGCCGAAACCCTTCTCCTGGAGGTGGAAGGCATGAAGTGCGGCGGCTGTGTGCGGGCCGTGGAGCAACGCCTGCTCCAGCAGGGCGGAGTAAGCCAGGCCAGCGTGAACCTGCTCACCCGCACCGCCTGGGTTGAGGTGGACCGCGCGGCGGATCGCCTACCCGCCTTGGTGCACAGCCTCGAGGGCCTCGGTTTCCAGGCGCGCCCCCGGGGCAACGATCTTCCCTCCAGCCGGCGGCAGCGGCTGCAGGAGCACCACTGGTGGCAGCGCTGGCGCCAGCTGGTGCTGGCCCTTGCCCTGGTGCTGGTGTCGGGCCTGGGCCACCTGGCGGATGCCGGCGCCTTTGGTCTGGAGGCCACCCCCCTGGCCCGGCCCTGGCTGCACGCCCTGGTGGCCACCGCCGCCCTGGCGGGACCGGGACGAACGATCCTGCTGGGGGGATTCCGTGCTGCCCTGGCCGGGGCCCCCGGCATGGACACCCTGGTGGCCCTGGGGGTGATGAGCTCCTACCTGGCCTCCCTGGTGGGATGGATCTGGCCTGCCGGGGGCTGGCCCTGCTTCTTCAACGAGGCGGTGATGCTGCTGGGGTTCGTGCTGGCGGGCCGCTTTCTTGAGGAGCGGGCCCGTTACCGCACCGGTCGGGCCATCGAGACCCTGGCGGGGCTCCAGCCCGACGAGGCCCTGTTGCTGGTGGATGAAGGCCCCCCCCGGCCCGTGCGGGTGGGGGGGCTGCGGCCCGGCGACCGGATTCGCCTGCTGCCGGGCGATCGGGTGCCGGTGGATGGGGTCGTGCGGGTGGGCTCCTCCAGCCTCGATTCCTCCTCCCTCACCGGCGAACCCCTGCCCCAGGCCGTTGGCCCCGGCAGCGAACTGGCCGCCGGTTGCCTCAACCTCTCCGCCCCCTTGGAGCTGGAGGTGCTCCGCAGCGGCGGCGAGAGTGCCATCGCCCGCATCGTGCACCTGGTGGAGCAGGCCCAGCTGCGCAAGGCCCCGATCCAGGGCCTGGCCGATCGGGTGGCGGGCTGGTTCACCCTCGCGGTGCTGCTGCTGGCCCTGGCCACGTTCCTGTTCTGGTGGCGCTGGGGCACGGAGCTCTGGCCCGCGGTGCTGGGGGCGGCTGCCGCCAGCCATGGTGCCCATGGCCACGGTGCCCCCGGGCCGACCAGCACATCCCTTGGCCTGGCCCTTCAGCTCGCCATCTCGGTGTTGGTGGTGGCCTGTCCCTGTGCCCTGGGGCTCGCCACACCGGCCGCCATCAGCGTCGGTTCCGGTGCTGCGGCTCGCTCGGGTCTGTTGTTCCGTGGCGGTGATGCCATCGAGACCGCCGCCCGCTTGCACACCGTGCTGTTCGACAAGACCGGCACCCTCACCCTGGGCAGACCGCTGGTCACCGCCGTGGAACCCACGGCGGGGGCCCTCGCCGGGGCCCCGGCCGGAGCGGCGCCACCAGCTTCCTCTTCCGCCGCCGCCGACCGACTGCTGCAGCTGGCGGCCAGCCCGGAGCGCGACAGCCGCCATCCCTTGGCCCACGCCGTGCTTCAGGAGGCGCAGGCGCGGCAGCTCGTCCTGCTGCCGGTGCTCGGTGCCCGCATGCTTCCTGGGGATGGCCTGGAGG
>JBAXOO010000467.1:0-1869 GCA_037133235.1 Cyanobium sp. ELA507 | reverse complement strand
GCACGAGCGGATACCAAGCCTGCGGCGGCGGATCCGCCAGTACCGCCTCCGGATCGGCCCAGCGCCGCAGCTGCTCGCCAGCGGAGCCCTGATCGGCCTTGACCATCAGCGGGCCTGAACAACGGCGCAGACAGGCCTCGAGGTCCGCCGGGCGCGTTACCAGCTGGGTGGGTGGCGTGGGAATGGCATGGGTCTGCAGCAGCTCCACCAGTCCCACCTTCGACCCCACCATGGCCAGCCCCTCGACCCGACGGATCGGCAACAGGGCCAGGCGACGCTCCAGTGGCGCATCGGCCCGGGCCAGGGCGAAAGGAAGCGCGTCGTTGGAATGGATCATCCAGTCCCCCGGCTGCCTGCCAATGCCGGGATGGGCCAGCAGCTCGGTGGCCCAGGCCTGGGGCGAGAAGGGAGCCGCCAGGGGCACGAAACGATCCACGAAACGGCTGTGCCGAAACGGGGAGCCCGACCCTCCCACGGCCACCAGCTCGAGACCGTGGCCAGCCAGGGCCTCCGGCAACCGCGCCGTCAGCGCGGTGCAGCCGATCAGGATGATGCGGCTCATGGCGACGGCAGGGGCAGGGGCCGCCAGCGGGCCCGGCGGGCCAGCAGGGGTTTCGGGGTGAGCATCCCATCGCCAGGAAACAGCAGGTCCGCGATCACGGGGGCCAGGGAATAGCGGCGCCGCTGCAGTTCCCCCAGCAGGTTGTGATCGCGGCAGCCGCGGTAGGCCCGGGTCTCCAGGCCTGCGAGGGGCAGATCCCAGCCGGCCGCCAGGGCCGCGGCCCTGCCGTACCCTTCCGATCGGAACCGCAGCCTGCGGAACAGCAAAGAAGCAGCCGGGGGGCCACCGACCGTGCTGCTGGAACGGCCGATCGAAGCGCCTCCATCCAGGTGCGATCGAACGCCACGGCCCCCTGGGGCGGCCAGCCGCCCAAAGACACCCCCCGGTCGGCTCCCAGGGCCACAGCAGCCACCGCGGCCGCCTCGACGACAGCCGTCGGCGGTACGGGAAGTGTCTCCGTGCCGGCCCGGGCCGTCACGGAAGGGCCCTAGGTGGGCCCGAGTTCCTGCGATGGTGTCAACGCCACTCCCCTGAAGTACCGGAGACGTCAGTGGTGATGGTGGCTGATCTCCTCGAGGCCGTCCCTGCGCGCGCCATCATGGGTGATGTGGCTGCCATCGGGGTGACTGCCGTCGAGTACGACAGCCGCAGGGTCGAGCCGGGCGCGCTGTTCTGCTGTCTACGCGGCGAGATGACCGACGGCCATCTGCATGCCGCTGAGGCCGTCTCGCGGGGTGCCACCTGTCTGTTGTGCGATCACTTCCTGGATCTCGGAGTAGCTCAGGTAGAGGTGCTGCCTGAGGCGCTTCGGCCGGCAATGGCGGAGATGGCTGCCGCATTCCATGGCTATCCGGCCCGTTCACTGGACATGGTGGGAGTCACGGGCACCAACGGCAAGACGACAGTTACTCACCTGGTGCGCTCGATCCTGGAGGTGGACGGCCGCCAGACAGGCGTCGTCGGTACCCTCGGAGGGGTCCGCACTACCCCGGAGTCCCCTGATCTCCAGCGTGCACTGGCCGGACTGATCGCTTCGGGCTGCACGGCGGCGGCCATCGAGGTGTCCTCGCATGCCCTGACCCAGCACCGCGTGGATGGCCTCGTCTTCGATGTGGCCGCCTTCACCAATCTGAGCCGGGATCATCTCGATCACCACGGCACCATGGACTCGTACTTCGAGGCCAAGGCGTCGCTGTTCACCACCGACCGCTGTCGCCATGCCGTGGTCTTTGCCGATGACGTCTGGGGCGCCCGACTTCTCGACGAGATTGTCGGAGTGGGCGTGACACGCGTGCAGCGCAGTGATG
>JBAXOO010000466.1:0-1869 GCA_037133235.1 Cyanobium sp. ELA507 | reverse complement strand
GCTACGGCACCGACCGCCCCGACACCCGCTACGGCCTGGAGCTGGTGAACGTGTCCGACCTGGTGGCGGACATGGGCTTCAAGGTGTTCTCAGGGGCGGTGGCCGCCGGGGGCTCGGTGAAGGTGCTGCCCATTCCGGGCGGCAACGATGCCATCAGCAACGTGCGCATCAAGCCCGGCGGCGATGTGTTCAGCGAAGCCCAAAAGGCTGGCGCCGGCGGCCTGGCCTTCATCCGGGTGCGCGAGAACGGCGAGATCGACACGATCGGCGCCATCAAGGACAACCTCACCGAGGCGAAGAAAGCCGAGCTGCTGGCGCGCACCGGCGCCCAACCCGGCACCCTGCTGCTGTTCGGCGCCGGCGACACCGCCACGGTGAATAAGGCCCTGGATCGGGTGCGCCAGTTCCTGGCCCGCGAGCTGGGCCTGGTGCCCGCCGACCGCGACAACGACCAGTGGAACTTCCTCTGGGTGGTGGATTTCCCGATGTTCGAGTTCAACGCCGGCGAAAACCGCCTCGAAGCCCTGCACCACCCCTTCTGCGCCCCCAACGCCGAAGACCTGGGGACCGACCCCGAGCGCTGGGCCGAAACCCTGCCCACCGCCCGCGCCCAGGCCTACGACCTGGTGCTCAACGGCCTGGAGCTGGGCGGCGGCTCCCTGCGCATCCACGATTCGGCCCTGCAACGCCAGGTGCTGCAAACGATCGGCCTGCCCCTGGAGGAGGCGGAGCGCCAGTTCGGCTTCCTGATGGAGGCCCTCGACATGGGCGCCCCACCCCACGGCGGCCTGGCCTTCGGCCTGGATCGGATGGTGATGCTGCTAGCCGGCGAGGAATCGATCCGCGACACGATCGCCTTCCCCAAGACCCAGCAGGCCCGCTGCCTGATGACCCAGGCCCCCGCCGGCGTGGCCGGCAAACAGCTCGTGGAGCTCCACGTGGCCAGCACCTGGGTGGAGGAGGAGGGCTGATCCCCGGCTAGAACCACTCCACGGCGGCAAGACCGGCCACCCCTTCCCATTCCCCACCTTTGCAAGCCATGGCAGCCCCCTCCCAGCCAATCGACATCGGCATCCCCGCCGAGCAGCGCCAACAGATCGCCACCGCCCTGGGCCAGGTGCTGGCCGATACCACCGTGCTCTACGGCAAGACCCATGGCTTCCACTGGAACGTGACCGGCCCAATGTTCAACACGCTCCACCTGATGTTCATGGGGCAATACACCGAGCTCTGGAACGCCCTCGATGTGATCGCCGAACGGATCCGCGCCCTCGGTTTCCCGGCTCCCTACGGCGGCCAGGCAATCGCCGCCCTGAGCTCGATCCCCGAAGCCGAAGGGGTGCCCGAGGCAATGGCGATGGTGCGCGAGCTGGTAGCCGGCCATGAGGCCGTGGCCCGCACCGCCCGCAGCGTCTTTGCCCTCACCGAAGCCGCCAACGACCAACCCACCGCCGACCTGCTCACCCAGCGGCTCCAGATCCACGAAAAAACCGCCTGGATGCTACGCAGCCTGCTGGAGGGCTGAGGGCCCGCCGAGGGGCGCCTCTCCTTGAGGCCCCCGGTAGATTGGGAGGTCAGCCGAAGATGCCATGACCTCCCCCTCCAGGAGCCAGAGCACGAAGTTCGTCTTCGTGACCGGCGGGGTGGTCTCCAGCATCGGCAAGGGGATCGTGGCCGCCAGCCTGGGGCGGCTGCTCAAGAGCCGCGGCTACAGCGTTTCGATCCTCAAGCTCGATCCCTACCTGAATGTGGATCCGGGCACGATGAGCCCGTACCAGCACGGCGAGGTGTTCGTCACCGAGGACGGCGCCGAAACCGATCTGGATCTGGGCCACTACGAGCGCTTCACCGACACCGCCATGTCGCGCC
>JBAXOO010000465.1:0-1869 GCA_037133235.1 Cyanobium sp. ELA507 | reverse complement strand
GGCAGCTCCCGCCGCACCGCCGCAGCGATCGCTTCCTCCAGGTTGGTCCAGCCGCCGCCTGGCTCCTGCCGCAGCTCCCGGCGCAGCCTGCGGTAATGGCGCCTCAGGGCCCCCTTCTCGGCCCGGGCGGGGTGTTCCAGCGCCATTGGATGGCCCGTTGGCGGCGCCAACGGTGCCAGCAGCCCTGGTGGTGACTGCACAGGTCGTTTCTCGGGCATCGATGCCGGCCCCAGCCCTTCGCCGTTCATCGCTGGAACCAGCCGGTGAGGGCCACCGCCAAGGCATCGGCCGCGTCGTCGGGCCGAGGGGGGTGCTCCAGATCCAGCTCCCGCATCACCGCCGCCAGCACCTCATCCTTTTCGGCGTGGCCGTGGCCGGCCACGGCCAGCTTGATCTGCATCGGCGGAAACTCCACCACCGGGATGCCGAAGCGCGCCAGGGTCATGATCACCACCCCCCGGGCTTGCACCACGGCAATGGTGGTGCTGGAGCGGTAGAAGAAAAACTTCTCCACCGCCGCCAATTCGGGCCGCCAGCGGCGGATCAGGGTGCGCAGGTCGGCGGCGATCTCCACCATCCGCTCTCCCTCGCTGCGACCGGGATCGGTACGGATCATGCCGCAATCGAGCAGGCGCTGAACTCCCGACTCGGCAAGGGGCTCCCCCGGCCGCCAGGGCGCCCGCTCCTCCACCTCGATCACGCCGTAGCCCACCCGGGCCAGGCCGGGGTCGATGCCGAGGATGATCATGGTTGGCGCCCGTTCACCGCACCAACGGTGGCAGCGCTTTCTGCTCCGTGGCACGCAGCCGCATCAGTTCCTGCTGCAGGGAGGTGTTCTCCCGGAAGGCGCGCCACTGGGGGCTGGCGATGATCTGCCGAGCCGCCTCCGCCCCGAGGCGCTGGCTGGCCTCCACATCGGAGGGGTAGTGCACCCCGCAGTACACACGGTTGGCGCCGCCCTGGCGGCCTACCACCTCCAGGCGGTCCCGGCGCTCCGGCATCAGGTCGGCCAGCAGCTCGGCGGTGGTCCGGAACCACACGGCATGGCCGGAGGGGAAGGAGCCGGTGGCCTCCGGCGGCAGGCAGGGGCGCAGCTCAGGGTGGGCGAGATAAGGACGGACGCGGGCTCGCTGCTGCTTGATCTCCCTGTAGGCCGCGCTCACGGGGGCCATGAAGGACTCCAACCCGGTCTTGAGCGCCGGCGTGGCGGTGCCGAGCTCCGCCCCGACGGCGCTGCTGAAGGTGCTGAGGTTGCGATCCAGCAGCAGCCAGGTGGCCGCCACCATCTCCGGCGTACGGAAGCGCTGCAGCCAGAGCAGGATCGCCAGGTCGCTGGCCTCCTCACGGCTGCCCGGCGCCGGAGGCGTGCCGGCGGCGCGGCCCAGGGCGGGCGCATCGAGCCTTAGCCCGGCGGCGATGCCTGGGGCTTGGTCGGTCGGCCCGGCCAGGGCAGGCTGTGGGGCGGCCAGGGTGCTCTGCAGCAGGGCCAGGGCGGGAAGAAAGGCCAGGGCGGGAAGGAGGCCGGCCATCCTCCGGATCCCATCGAGGGGCGGGCAGCGATGAGGGGTGGATACGGCCATGGCGGCAGGCGATCGGCGAGGGGTGGCTTGGGGAGAGGCAGGTCCCGGCAGCGCTTGCCGGGCGAGTACGGCGCTGGGGTCAGGGCGGGCCAGGGCGTGGTTATGGGCGCGGCCCAGGGTGCGTTGCCGGTGGTGGTGTCGGTGGCGGTTAACAGCGCTGTTGGCCGGCCAGCAACCGGGACTGGCTGTAATGGATTACCTCCGGCCGCGGCTCGGCGGGTCGGTAGCGCAACGCGATCAGCTGGTCAAAGTCGTCGTCGCCGATCGGCGCCATCGTTGGCCAGCCCAG
>JBAXOO010000464.1:0-1881 GCA_037133235.1 Cyanobium sp. ELA507 | reverse complement strand
GGCAGCTGAGCGAGCCTCCAGCGCTGGAGGCTCGCTCAGCTGCCAGCGGCCCAACGGGCAAGGCGGTGTTGAGCCGGGCTGATCAAGCGGGCCCTTCGCCCTTGGCCTCGGTGCTCCAGGTGCACCACCCAGGCGTCCTGGGGTTGGAAGCTGAGGCGCTCGGGCCATTCCACTGCCAGCACTACCTTCGCGCCGGTCAGTCCTTTGGCCTCCGCCGCCGCGCCGGGCAGTCCGATGGCCTCCGCCAACACCTCGTTCCTTCCGGCCAATCCGACCACTTCGCTCCCCGCCGCCGCTTCCTCTTCCTCTTGGGCGAAGAGTTCATCGGCCGCGGCGGGGAGCTCCAACCGGTAGAGATCGAGGTGCACCAGGCGGCTGGGCCGACCATCGGCGAGGCGGCCTTCGTAGTGCTGGGCAAGGGCGAAGGTGGGGCTCGTGATGGCTTCGGCGATGCCCAGGGCCTGGGCCAGCCCCTGCACCAGGCAGGTCTTGCCGGCACCCAGGTCGCCCTGGAGCAGCAGCAGGGCCGAAGCCGGTGCCAGGGACCGCTGCGCGGTGTCCGGGGGATTCCCGGCGGCATCGCCGCCAAGGCTGCCCAGCAGCTCCGCCGCCAGCCGCCGGCCCAGCTCGAGGGTGGCGGCGGCATCGGCCAGATCGCAGATCAGCTCAGCCATCGCCAGCTCCCAGTGCAGGTTTCGGGCAGGGTCGCAGCGGTGGGACTGGCACGACGGGCGGCGCGAAGCCCTTCATGATCCCTGTAGATTCACTCTTAAGCGAGCCCGAAGCCTCGGCGACTCCGCAGCATTTCCAAACAAATCCCTTCGTCCTCCCAGTCGGGAGTGTCCGTAACCATGGTGGCAACACCCTCCAGCCCTGCTTTGGCCGAAGCTTTCGCCCATCTGCAGGCCACCAGTTCCTATGTGATTGCCGACATCGGCCAGGCCGAGTTCGGCCGCAAGGAGCTCAACATCGCCGAAACCGAGATGCCGGGCCTGATGGCCCTCCGCACCCGCTACGACGCCGAGAAGCCCCTCAAGGGCGCCCGCATCGCGGGTTCGCTCCACATGACGATCCAGACCGCCGTTCTGATCGAGACCCTCGTGGCCCTCGGCGCCGAGGTGCGCTGGGCCAGCTGCAACATCTTCTCCACCCAGGACCACGCCGCCGCCGCGATCGCCGCCGCTGGCATTCCTGTGTTCGCATACAAGGGCGAAACCCTGGATGAGTACTGGGCATTCACCCACCGCATCCTCGAGTGGGGCGATGGTGGCACCCCCAACATGATCCTCGACGATGGCGGCGACGCCACCGGCCTGGTGATCCTCGGCACCAAGGCCGAGAAGGATCTCTCGGTGCTCGACAACCCCGGCAGTGAAGAAGAGATCGCCCTGTTCAAGTCGATCCGGGCCAAGCTGGCTGTGGAGCCTGGCTTCTACTCCCGCATCTACGCCAACATCCAGGGCGTCACCGAGGAGACCACCACCGGTGTGGCCCGCCTTTATCAGTTGCAGAAGAGCGGTGAACTGCCCTTCCCCGCGATCAACGTCAACGACTCGGTGACCAAGAGCAAGTTCGACAACCTCTACGGTTGCCGCGAATCGCTCGTGGACAGCATCAAGCGCGCCACCGATGTGATGGTGGCTGGCAAGGTGGCCCTGGTGATGGGCTACGGCGACGTGGGCAAGGGTTCGGCCCAGTCCCTGCGCGGCCTTGGCGCCACGGTGATGGTTGCCGAGATCGATCCGATCTGCGCCCTGCAGGCCGCCATGGAGGGCTACCGCGTCGTTCGCCTCAACGACGTGGTGAAGGATGTGGACATCTTCGTGACCGCCACCGGCAACTTCCAGGTGATCCGCCACGAGCACCTGATCCAGATGAAGG
>JBAXOO010000463.1:0-1883 GCA_037133235.1 Cyanobium sp. ELA507 | reverse complement strand
ACGCCGGCATCTACTGCTTCGACTGGCCGAAGCTGGCGGCGGTGCTGCCGCTGCTCACCACCGACAACAACCAGGGCGAGCTCTACCTCACCGACACCGTGGCGATGCTCAGCCCGGCCATGCACCTGGAGGTGGCCGACCCTGACGAGATCAACGGCATCAACGATCGCCTGCAGCTGGCCCAGTGCGAGGCAGTACTGCAAGAGCGGCTGCGGCGCCACTGGATGGCCGAGGGGGTGAGCTTCACCGATCCGGCCAGCTGCACCCTCAGCGAGGGCACCCGTTTCGGCCGCGATGTGCTGGTCGAACCCCAGTGCCACTTCCGCGGCAGCACGGAAATCGGCAATGGCTGCCGCATCGGTCCGGGCTGCCTGATCGAGAACAGCAGCCTCGGCGATGGGGTGGAGGTGCTCCATTCAGTGCTGCGCGAGAGCACGGTGGAGGAGGGTTGCGTGGTGGGTCCCTTCGCCCAGCTGCGGGGAGGCGCCCGGCTGGGGGCCGGCTGCCGCATCGGCAACTTCGTGGAGGTGAAGAACAGCCAACTCGCTGCAGGCGTGAAGGCCAACCACCTCAGCTACCTCGGTGATGCCGACCTGGGCGCCAACGTCAACGTGGGCGCCGGCACGATCACCGCCAACTTCGATGGCGTGAACAAGCACCGCACCGTGATCGGTGCCGGCAGCAAGACCGGCGCCAACTCCGTGCTGGTGGCCCCGATCAACCTCGGTGAAGGGGTGACCGTGGCGGCCGGTTCCACCATCACCCACAACGTGCCGGCGGGAGCCCTGGCCTTCGGCCGGGCGCGGCAGGTGGTGAAAGAAAACTACGGCCCTAGCTGAGCCGCTCCTTCAGCAGGGGAATCAGCCGCTCGAGGGCCACGCCGCGGCTGGCCTTAAGCAGCACCACATCGCCAGAGCGGAGCCAACCGAGTAAGGGCGCCAAGGCCTCCTCAGGGCTGCTGACCCGCTCCAGCCGCTCCAGCCCCGCGGCCGCAGCCGCCATCGCGACCCCTTCAAGACCGCCATCCACGATCACCAGACCATCAAGGCCAAGATCAAGGGCCCGCTCCGCCACGCGGCGATGGAGCGCCAAGCTGCTCTCACCCAGTTCGAGCATGGTGCCAAGCACCGCATAACGGCGCCCACCGGGAGCCAGCGCCTGGGCGGCAAGCAGATCGAGCGCCGCCAGCATCGCCTCGGGGGAAGCGTTGTAGGTCTCATCGAGGATCTCCACCCCGCCGAGGCCCAGCCGCCGGCTGCGGCCGCCCGGCACCTCCACGGCCAGATGGGTGAGGCGCTCAAGGGGCACACCGAGCTCCTCGGCCACCGCAAGGGCGAGCAGCAGATTGCGGGCGTTGTGGCGGCCCTCCAGGGGCAGGGAGATCGGCGCAACGTTGCTCCATTCGAGGCGCAGCTCCCCACCGGAGGAGTCGAGCTGGCCAATGCGATCGGCAGCCGGTAGGCCGCTCGGGAAAGTGGGCAGCTCATCAGCCAGCGCCACCCGCCGCACCCGGCCGCTCCAGTTGGCCGCCAGGGCCGCTTCCAGGAGGGGATCGCCGGCGGGGATCACCACCAGGCCATCGGGGCGAAGCGCCGCCGTGATTTCACACTTGGCGGTAGCGATCGCCTCGCGGCTGCCCAACCGACCGATGTGGGCGGTGCCGATGTTAGTGATCACCGCCACATCGGGTTCGGCGCAGCGGCTGAGGCGCTCAATTTCGCCCAGGCCCCGCATGCCCATCTCCACCACCAGGGCGCGGGTGGTGCTGTCGGCCTTGAGCAGGGTGAGGGGGGCCCCGACGTCGTTGTTCTCGTTGCCGCTGCTGGCCACCACTGGGCCCAGGGGGGCCAGGGCGGCCCTGATCAGTTCCCGGGTGGTGGTCT
>JBAXOO010000462.1:0-1886 GCA_037133235.1 Cyanobium sp. ELA507 | reverse complement strand
GGCATGCCCGGCGGGGCCGGGAGCTGCGGAGACCTAACCCTGGAAGGGCGGGGCGCGGTGTGGGGTTGATGCGGCCCATGGTGCCCAATGTGTGCTGCTGGGGTAACGGGGGGTGGGCGAAGCCGCCCCAGATGCTCCATCCTGCTCGCGAGTTGCTGCATGCCGGTGCCCCGTCCCTACCGCCCTAGCCGCGGCAAGCTGACGGCTGTTCTGCTGGGCTTCTCGCTGCTGCCGAGCGGGGTGCGGGCCGGGGAACCGGATCTGGCCGAGATCCGCCGCTACAGCCAGCCGCTGCCCGGCCAGGAGAAGCTGGCTGGGGCGGTCTCCTTCTCGGACCTGCGCCCCAGCGACTGGGCCTGGCAGGCGCTGCGCAACCTGGTGGACCGCTATGGCTGCGTGGCGGGCAACGGCGCCGGCCGCTTCGAGGGGGGCGTGGCCCTCAGCCGCTTCGAGGCCGCTGCGCTGCTGCACGCCTGCCTGCCCCGGGTGGGGGAGGTCACCGACGAGCTCAAGCGGTTGCTGGCCAGCTTCGGGCCCGAACTGGCTCTGTTGCGCGGCCGGATGGAAGGGCTGGAATCCCGGGTGGGCCAGCTGGAGGCGCTTCGCTTCTCCCCCACCACCAAACTCTCCGGCCTGGCCTCCACCGTGGTCGGAGCTAATCGCTTCACCGGCAATAACAGCGGTGGCGCTCAAGCCGCCAATGCCGATTCCGGCGCCTTCACCTTCAACTACGACGTGCAGCTGGCGCTCAACACGAGCTTCAGCGGCAAGGACCTGCTCTACCTCAACCTTCGCGCCGGCAACTTCGCCGATACCCCCTTCGGGGGGTTCGGGGCCACAGGCGCCCTTTCCACCCTGGAGATCGCCTTCCAGGAGTTATGTGGCAACCGCACCGACTGCTCCGACGTGGTGGCGATCGATCGGCTGCTCTACCGCTGGCCGGTGGGGAGTGGCTTCACCGCGGTGTTCGGAGCCCGGGCAGGCCAGGAGGACATGCTGCCCCTGTGGCCCTCGGTGTATCCAAGCAGCACCGTGCTGAACGTCTTCACCGCCAACGGCGCCCCCGTCGCCTGGAACCTCAACCAGGGAGCTGGGGCTGGGCTCTGGTGGGAGGGTGGCGGCTTCAGCCTGGCGGCCAATTACGTGGCCGCCAATGGCTTTGGGGGCAATCCCAGCCAGGGGGGCATCGGCACCTTCGGCGCCGGGGCCAGTGGCAGCCTCCAGCTGGGCTACACCAACAAGACCTGGAACCTGGCCGCGATCTGGACGCGGCTGCAGGGGGGCGTGGAGTCGGCCGGCGGCACCCCCTTCACGATGGCCCAGGGGCTCGACACCGGAACCCACACCGATGCCTACGGCCTGGCCGGCAGTTGGCAGCCCGCCACCGCCGGCTGGGCCCCTTCGGTGAGTGTGGGCTGGGGCTACAACCTCACCCACAACGCCCCCCCCATCGATGCGGGGCTGCTCAGCATCAGCCAGTCGTGGATGGTGGGCTTGCAGTGGCAGGACGTGCTCGGCCCGGGCAACGCCTTCGGGATGGCGGTGGGTCAGCCGGTGTTCGCCACGGCGCTCACCGGAGGCCAGGTTCCGGACGACGGCGGCCTGATGATGGAGGCCTGGTACAAGCTGCAGATCACCGATGCCATCAGCGTGGCCCCGGCGCTGTTCTGGTTGAGCCGTCCCCTGGGCTTGGAAACCCCAGCGGGCGGCAGCCTTGGCCAACTCGGGGCCCTGGTGCGCACCGATTTCGCCTTCTGAGCGCCGACCAGCGCCCTTGCCCAGGCTTCGGGTTGGCTCTCCAGGGGGCCGGAACTTCGAACCTGCTGTCTAAGGTCGAAGCACGCCTAGGGCCCGATTGCCCCAGCCATACCACCGATGACCAGCAC
>JBAXOO010000461.1:0-1892 GCA_037133235.1 Cyanobium sp. ELA507 | reverse complement strand
TGGCCCACCTGGTAGCCGCGGGCCTTGGCCTCCACCGTGGCCGCAAACACCTGGCGGATTGGATCGAAGGCGCCGGTGTAGGTGGCCGGGTTGGAGCGGGGCGTGCGGCCAATCGGGCTCTGGTCGATCACGATCACCTTGTCGATCGCCTTGATGCCGCGCAGCTCGGCCAGGCCCGCCGGGAAGGGCACCTTCATGCCCAGCTTGTGCTCCAGGGCCGGGTGCAGCAGTTCATTGACCAGGGTGCTCTTGCCGCTGCCGCTGACCCCGGTGACGCACACCAGCCGGCCCAGGGGGATCTCCACATCCACGCCGGTGAGATTGTTGCGGCTGCAATCGACCAGGGTGAGGCGGCGGCTGACAACATCCCGGCGCTGGGCCGGGGTGGGAATGGAGCGGCGGCCGCTGAGATAGGCGCCGGTAAGGGAATCCTCGGCCTCCAGCAGATCCTTCAGGGAGCCCTCCGCCACGATGTGGCCGCCATGCACCCCCGCGCCGGGACCGATGTCCACCAGGTAGTCGGCGGCGCGGATCGTGTCTTCGTCGTGCTCGACCACGATCAGGGTGTTGCCCAGGTCGCGGAGCTTGATCAGGGTGGCGAGCAGTCGGTCGTTGTCGCGCTGGTGCAGGCCGATGCTCGGTTCATCCAGCACGTAGAGCACGCCGGTGAGGCCGGCCCCGATCTGGGTGGCCAGCCGGATCCGCTGGGCCTCACCCCCCGAGAGGGTCATGGCTGGCCGATCGAGGCTGAGGTAATCGAGGCCCACATCGAGCAGAAACTTCAGGCGCATGCGGATCTCCCGCAGCACTAGGTCGCCAATCTGGATCTGGCGGGGCGTGAGCTGGGGCTCGGAACCCTCGCTGGCTCCAACGCCCATCAGGGCCTCAATGCGCTGCAGGGTATCGGCCACGCTCACGGCGGTGAGCTCATGAATGGCATAAGGACCCACCCGCACCGCCAGGGCTTCGGGCTTAAGCCGCAGGCCGCGGCAGGTGGAGCAGGGCACCAGCTCCAGGTACTTCTCCAGCTTCTGGCGGATCGCTTCGCCACTGGCATCGCGCAGCTGGCGCTCCAGGATCGGCAGGATCCCCTCGAAGGGGCGCACGTAGGTCTGACCCTTGCGGTAGCGGCTATCGGCCTGGATGGGGATCGGTTCCTTACTGCCGTGGAGCAGCACCTGCCGTTGCTCCTCGCTGAGCTCGTTCCAGGGGGTTTTGAGCTCGAAGCCAAAGGCCTCGCCCACCGAATAGAGCAGGGAGAAGTAGTAGCTGTTGTCCTTATCGCTCCAGGGGGCGACGGCGGCATACACGGGCTGGGAGGGATCGGGCACCACCCGCTCGGTGGTGAACTTGCGCAGGTGGCCAATGCCGTGGCAATCGGCGCAGGCGCCATAGGGGCTATTGAAGGAGAAAAGCCGCGGCGAGAGCTCCTCCATCACAGCGCCATGGGCGGGGCAGGCGAAATTCTCGGAATAGAGCCGCTCCCGCTCCACACCCTCCGGCAGCTCTTCGCCGGTTTTGGGCACCACCTCCACCAGGGCCAGGCCCTCGCCCCGCTTCAGGGCGGTGCGCAGCGAATCGGTGAGACGCTCCTGCACCCCCTCGCGGGCGACGAGCCGATCCACCACTACTTCAATGTTGTGGGCGTGATTTTTATCGAGCTCGATGTTGTCGGCCAGCTCCCGCACCTCGCCATTGATCCGCACCCGGGCGAACCCCTCGGCCACCAGACCGCCGAGCAGCTTCACGTGGGTGCCCTTCTTCCCCCGCACCACCGGCGCCAGCAGCTGGTAGCGAGTGCCTTCCGGCAGGGTGAGGATGTGATCCACCATCTCATCGATGGTCTGGGGGCTGATCGAGCGGTCGCACTGGGGGCAGTGGGGTTCGCCGGC
>JBAXOO010000460.1:0-1893 GCA_037133235.1 Cyanobium sp. ELA507 | reverse complement strand
GCCCTGGGCTGTGTCTACCTGCGTCCGAACGCCGATTACATTGTCCGCGAGTCGATCAAGCGCGGTCTTATCGACAACAGTGCCTTCCTGGCCGATCTGAACACGGCGGCCGGCATATCCCTGGCTTTGCCCGAGAAACCTCGCGATCTTGGCCGCAGCAAGGCACCCTTTGAGGCTGCCCGCGAGCAGTTGGTGGCGGATGCCCGTTTCGCCTTCATCAAGCTCGACACTGCCAAGCGTGAGGAACTGGCCAAGACCCACCTGGCCGCCGCCCAGAAGGTGATGCCTCTCAAGGAAGGGCTCGACTATCGCCCCATCCTCACCTGCCTGATCGGTATCGCTCTGGCGCTGGCGCTGCACTGGTGTACCGACTACTGGACCAGCACCGAACATGAGCCTGTCAAGGCTCTGGTGAAAAGCTGCCGTACCGGCCATGCCACCAACATCATCAGCGGCCTGGCCCTGGGATATGAGAGTGCGGTCTGGAGTGTCATCATCATCAGCGCTGCCCTCCTCGGCTCGGTGATCGTCTATACCGATACCAGCCCTGTCTTCATCGCCTACGGCGTGGCCATGTGCGGCATCGGCATGCTCACCCTGACGGGCAACATCATCTCCATGGATGTGTTTGGCCCGGTGGCTGACAACGCCAATGGCATTGGCGAGATGGGTTTCAACCGTGACAGCAACAACCAGCCGTTGCCGGCTGGCCATCCTGACCACATGCCAGAACCCGAGTACAAGCGGAGCCGGCAAATTCTTGCCGACCTCGATGCGGTGGGCAACACCACCAAGGCCATCACCAAGGGTATCGCCATCGGGTCTGCGGTGCTGGCTGCGGTGTCACTATTCGCCAGCTTCATCGCCGTTGCCTCCACAGGCAAAGGCGAAGACGCCATCGCCTCGCTGTCGATCGAGGAGTTCAACGCCGGCGCGGCCTTGCTCACCCTGGCTGATCCGTATGTGTTCATCGGCATGATCCTGGGCGGCGCGGTGCCGTTCCTCTTCAGCAGCATGACCATTCGTGCTGTGGGCCGGGCTGCCTTCCTCATCGTCCAGGAATGCCGCATGCAGTTCCGCGACAAGGATATCTGGGAGGGCCGCAAGCGCCCCGATTATGGCAGGGTGGTGGATATCTGCACCTCCATGGCGCAAAAGGAACTGGTGGGCCCCGGCCTTCTGGCAATCTTTGCTCCCGTGGTGGTCGGCTTCGCCATGGGGCCTTTTGCCCTGGGTGGTTTCCTGGCTGGCATGATCCTGATCGGCCAGATGATCGCTGTCTTCATGGCCAATGCCGGCGGCGCATGGGACAACGCCAAAAAGATCATTGAGGATCAGCCCAAAACCGCCACAACGGGCAAGGGTTCCGAGGCTCACAAGGCTTCGGTGACGGGTGACACCGTTGGTGATCCGTTGAAGGATACCGCGGGCCCGGCTATCAATCCCCTCATCAAGGTGATGAATATGGTCAGCCTGCTGATCCTGCCGATGGTGCTCCAGTACAACCTGAAAGACGGCAAGATGGTGGAAGGCCGCTACAGCATCGGCCTTGCCGTGCTGGGTGTAGCCCTGCTGGCGGTTGCCTGGGCCTGGTGGCAATCGAAGCGTGAAAGCGACGAGATGAAGGCTATCGACGAGGAGTTTGTCAAAGCCTCCCAGGGTTGATCGTCAGCATCTGCTTGGCTATTTTGCAATGGGGGCGGATTCGCTTGTGCAATCCGCCCCCATTTTTTACCAAGGCATTCACGGAGCACACTTATGGCAGGCAACCCCCAGGACGAAATGCGGCTTTATCTGGATGCCTCGCCCCAACGAGTAATGTCCCTACGGCTTATAATTGCCGCCATGCTGATATCGCCCCTGTTGATGGAAATAGTCTTCGAGGTCTCCAAT
>JBAXOO010000459.1:0-1899 GCA_037133235.1 Cyanobium sp. ELA507 | reverse complement strand
GGCATCGACCCCACCGGCTCCGACATCCACCTGGGCCACTCGATCCTGTTCCGCAAGCTGCGGGCCTTCCAGGATGCGGGCCACACGGCGGTGCTGATCATCGGCGACTTCACCGCCCGCATCGGCGATCCCACCGGCAAGAGCGCCACCCGGGTGCAGCTCAGCGCTGCCGAGGTGGAGGCCAACGCCGAAACCTATCTGGTGCAGCTGGGGCTGGGCCAGGATCCCGCCCGAGCGCTGCTGGATTTCGAAACCCCCGGCCGGCTGGAGGTGCGGCGCAACAGCGAATGGCTGGCCGGGATGGACCTGCCGGCCGTGATTGACCTGCTCGCCACCAGCACCGTGGGGCAGATGCTGGCCAAGGAGGATTTTTCCAACCGCTACGGCTCCGGCACGCCGATTTCCCTGCACGAATTCCTCTATCCGCTGCTGCAGGGCTACGACTCGGTGGCGATCCAGGCCGATGTCGAACTGGGCGGCACCGACCAGAAGTTCAACGTGGCCATGGGGCGCGACCTGCAACGCCACCACGGCATGCGGCCCCAATTTGGCCTGCTGCTGCCGATCCTGCCGGGCCTCGATGGGGTGCAGAAGATGAGCAAGAGCCTGGGCAACACGGTGGGCCTGGCGGAAGATGCGCTCTCGATGTATTCCAAGCTCGAAAAAGTTCCCGATGCCGTGGTGAACGACTACCTCACCCTGCTCACCGATCTGGATCTGGCGGCGTTGCCGCAGAACCCTCGCGAGCGCCAGAAGGCGATGGCCCTGGCGATCACCGCGGCCCGCCATGGGGTGACGGCGGCCACGGCGGCCCAGGACGATGCGGGCCGCCTGGTGGCGGGCGCCGCCGGGGCGGGGGCGGCCGAAGCGGAGGTGCCCGAGGCCTCGCTGGCGGCGGTGAACTTTCCGGCCCGGGCGTTTTACCTGCTGGCGGCTGTGGGTGTGTGCGCCAGTAGCAGCGAGGCGCGCCGCGCCATTCAGGGGGGCGGCGTGAAGCTCGATGGCGAAAAACTCAGCGATCCCAACCAGGAATTCAGCGCCCCGCAGGAACTGGTCGGCAAGGTGTTGCAGCTAGGAAAGAAAACCTTCCGGCGGCTGGTGAAGTGACTGGTTTCCCGCCATTTTCATTGCTTCACCGCAGCGACCCACTCTGTCCAACCGATCAATCAGCAAACCCACCCGTTGGATGTGTTCGAGCAGCGGCGAAAAGCTGATCTGCTCCAATGCATGCACGTCGAAGCGATAGGGCAGCGGCAGCTCCTCCAGCTCAGCCGCAATCGCCTCAGCCCCCAGGGGCCCGAGTTCGCCGCTGAGCGCAAGGTCCACATCTGAGCGCTGGTGATGGGTGCCCTTGGCACGGGAGCCGAACAACGTGGCACTCTGCACCTCCGGATGGAGGCGAAGCACCGAACACACCAGCTCCAGCTCTTCAGATAACAGGGGGGGGGCAATTCATCTTTGAACCTCCTGTTGCAGGAGGCGATGCAGCTGTTCCAGGCCTGGCAGATAGCGTTGCTGGATTGCTTCCACCGCCTGCTCAAACACAATCGGATTGTCAATAAAGCCGTTGGCTTCCATGTAGTCCTTGGTGGTTTTCCAGGCCAGTTCGAAGCAGTATTCGAAGCGTTGGATCACCCCTTCTTTCTCCAGTTGATTGAGAGCTTCAGGGCCGTTGGCCATCGCTTCGCGCAGCAAACTCAAGGCTCTCTCAAAATTCACCAGGCGTTGCTGCCAGCGGATGTCTGCTGGTGGGTTCATGGCGCCTCAAACCCCAACCAGGCCAGGTTAAGGGAAATCGCCGCATCCAGCCCGTCACCATCTTGCTACTGCTGCATGAGGAACCTGGCGGGGCGCTTCAACTTCTCTTCAAATGCTTTACCACCATCATCCACATCCGCG
>JBAXOO010000458.1:0-1903 GCA_037133235.1 Cyanobium sp. ELA507 | reverse complement strand
CTGAGCTGCCGGCCCGACTCTGCACCGATGCCCATCTGGCGGCCCTGGCGATCGCCAATGGCTGGCGTCTGGTGAGTTTTGATCGCGATTTCGAACGGTTTGAAGACCTGGAGCGGCTGCCGCTGGCGTGACCCTCTCCGCCGCCGCATCAAGCCCCTCCAGATGTGTATGACCGCTCTAGGCTCTACACATCGTCCCTGGGGCGGAGCATGCGCACCAACATCGTCATTGACGACGCTCTGATGAAGCAGGCGATGCAGGCCAGTGGAGCCCGGAGCAAGCGGGAAGCCGTGGAACTGGCTTTGCGCACCCTTGTCAAACTGCAGCAGCAGGCAGAGATCCGCGCCTTCCGCGGGCGCCTGGCCTGGGAGGGGGATCTGGAGACCCAGCGCCTGGATCACGAGATTGGCGAGCTGCAGGCGTGATCGTTGTTGACTCCTCGGTCTGGATCGACTTCTTCCATGGGGTGAGCACCCCAGAGGTGGAGAGGCTGGATGGGTTGCTCGGGGTGACGCCGCTGGCGATCGGCGACCTCGTCCTGGTGGAGGTGATGCAAGGGTTCCGTACCGACCAGGATGGGGCCACCGCCCGGCAGCTGTTCCGCTCCTTGGCCCTGCTGCCGATGCTCGGCGGCAGCAACGCCTGGAAGGCAGCCGAGAATTACCGGCAACTGCGCCGCAAGGGGATCACGGTGCGCAAGACGATTGACGGGATCATCGCCACCGCCTGCATCGAGGCCAACCTGCCGCTGCTCTTCAGCGACCGGGACTTCCGTCCCTACGTGGAGCATCTGGGCCTGGAGGTGGCCTGAGCCGCTAGGCACCTCGGTGGGCAGCGGCGAGCCGGCCTTGGAGCTCGGCGATGGCTTAGGAGCACTGCAGCGCCTAGTGCGGAACTGGGCCAAGCGGTCCTGCTGCGCCCGCCTGGCCCGATTGATCACGATCGGGCCACCTCGAGCCCCCGCCAGGCGGCCAAACCCTGGAGTGGAACGAGCAAGAACAAACTCAGCACCACCAGGCGGGAGCACTGGCACCCCAGGAGGCGGCGGGAGCATCCCCATGGAACGTGGCGGCAGCGAGCGCCGCCTGCCGGTGGCGCTCCCTCTGGGAGAGGGAGCCTTCCACCACCCGGCCTCAGGCGCGGGGCAGGCTGGAGCCCAAGGCAACAGGCGCCAGCTTGATCCGCTTCCTCAGCTTGCGGCTGAAGCCGAAGGCGGCACCGGCGCCAAGCAGCGGCAGGGGGCCGGGGGCGGGAGCGGTGTAGAGCGTGGCCTTAGCCCAAGTGTGCTGCGGCTCATTCGCAGGTATGTCGTTTGTCAAAACGCCTGAGCCCTTAAAGAAGGCAAAATCAGGACTTGTTGTATAAGCAAAATACGGGCCTTCGCTTGAAGGAGTTCCATAAATGCCGGTATTCGGTGTGCCCAGACTTGTTGCAACTGCGCCAGCAAATGTCTTAGCAAGGTTTTGATTCCCAAACCATGGCTGGGAGGTCAGGATTGTGCTGTTGTTGCTGTAACTGCCAACAAAGGTTGTCACGTCGTACTGAACACTATTCACCGTCACCACATACGCCTGAGCCGAGCCCGGGCTGAGGTTGATGGCCGCCAGGGCCGCAGCGGCCCCCAGAGCGAGCTTGGGCAATGGAGCTAAGGAGGCACGAGAAAGGGCCACAGGAAAGAAGGGTGAGACCTACAGACCTACAACAGCACATGTAGGGCCATCTTTGCAAGCGTTTCGGCCCCATTGGGCCGGTGCGCCTGTTCGGATTCACTGAAAACCCCTGGGTTGCAGCCGATTCGGCCGTCTCGCAGGCGCCGTTCTTCCTACCGCCGGGCCAGGGCGGCACCGAGCAACCGCGGCAGGGAGCAAGGGCAGGCGATCTGGTGCCCGATGTCTCGCTGGGC
>JBAXOO010000457.1:0-1912 GCA_037133235.1 Cyanobium sp. ELA507 | reverse complement strand
GGCCTTTTCTTTATTCGCCACGTAAACGCCACTGGCGGGGTCATCCCCCACCCGCAGCACCGCCAGTCCGGGGGGGCGGCCCGCCACCGGCAGGCCCGCTTCGATCACCGTCGCCAGGCGCCGCTCGATGGCGGCGGCCAGAACGCGACCATCCAGGAGGGTGGCCATCAAGCCCTATGCACTTCGCCTCAGCATGCCCTGGCGGCCCTGATTCGCCAGCCCGTGACCGCCCAAGGAGACCTCTGGGCGGGTGATGGGTCTGGGGCGGGGTCTAGCGTGGATCCATGGCACAAGGGGTGCGGCGGCTCAGGCTCCTGTGGCGGCAGCTGCTCCGGCTGGAGAGGCCGCGTCAGGCCTTGGTGCGATGGCGCACCAGGGGTGTGGTGGCCGTGGTGCTGTGCAGCCTGGTGGTGGCGCTTCTATCCAGCTGGCCCTGGTTGGTGGAGCCCAGCTTGCGGCCCGGCCTGGCGGCCCCCTTCACCCTGCGGGCCCCCCGGGATAGCCGGGTGGTGGATAGCGCCGCCCTGGAACGTCGCCGCAGCCAGATGGGGCCCCGCACCCAGGTGCAGGTGGTGGATGAACGGTCCAACCAGGTCCTCCAGGCCGAGCTGGAACGTCGCCTGGCCCAGGTGCGCCAGCAGACGGGCCAGGATCCGCAGCTGGTCGATCCGCTCAACCTCACCGGTGAGGAGCGCCGCTGGTTGGCCACCCTCACCCCCGCCGACCTGGTGGCCTGGGAGCGGGCCGTGCGGCAGGCCCAGCTGCGCATGCTCAGTCAGGGGGTGGTGGCAAGCGTGGCCGACCAGCCCCTGCTCAATGCCGCCATCCTGCAGTTGGAGGACCAACCGCCACCGGCCCGGAGCCTCGGCAGCCGTTTGATCGCCGAGGGGCTCCAGGGCCGAACCAACCTCCGCAATGACGCTTTCCTGACCCAGCGTCGGATTGAGAACCTGGTGACCATGCAGGGATTGCCCACCCTCACGGTGCGCAAGGGGGACCTGATCACCCGCCAGGGGGAACCGATCAGCCCCCAGGCCTTTGATGTGCTCGATCACTTCAACCTGATCAACCGCAGGCCCCTGCTCCTGCCCTGGCTGGCCCATGGCTTCGAGGCGCTCGCGGCCTGCGGCGTGATGTTGCTGGTGATGCGGCGCTGGCGGGCCAGTCTGGAAACCCGCCAGGCCCTGCTGGCGCTGGCCATGCTGCTGGTGGTCCAGGGCTGCAAGCTCTGGCTGGGCGACCAGGTGAGCCCCCTGGCCCTGCTGCTCCCCCCCACCCTGCTGCTGGCCCAGGGTCTGGGCACCCCGGCGGGTTTGGCCTGGCTGGCGGTGGCCAGCCTGCTGTGGCCCTATCCCCTTGGGGCCGGGCTGGATCAGCGCCTGATGTTGGCGGTCTTGGTGGCGGCCCTGGCGGCGGTGTTGGCGGGCCGCCAGCGCAATCGGGCCCAGTTGTTGCAACTAGCGGTGCTGCTGCCCCTCGGGGCCTTGCTGCTCCAGGGCGGCTGGCTCTATTTCGTTGGGCCCTCCAATTCGGCCGCTCCCTTCCGGGTCCCTGGCCCCGATCTCTGGAGCGAGGCCTTGCTCGTGGGGGGGCTGTTGCTGGCGGGGGTGCTGCTGGCCCCCCTGGTGGAGAGTTTCTTCAGCCTGCTCACCCGCGCCCGCCTGATGGAGCTGGCGGATCTGGAGCGCCCCCTGCTGCGGCGGTTGTCCACCGAGGCGCCCGGCACCTTTGAGCACACCCTGATGATCTGTGGGCTGGCCGAGGAGGGGGCCCGGGCGATCCAGGCCGATGTGGATCTGATCCGCACCGGTGCCCTGTATCACGACGTGGGCAAGCTGCATGGACCCCAGTGGTTCATCGAGAACCAGGAGGAGGCGGCCAACCCCCACGACCAGCTGGATGATCCCTTCGC